>CAYTEX010000074.1:0-6017 GCA_964437015.1 uncultured Clostridium sp.
ACATCCTAAAAATGAAATAGACAAAACATATAATGTTACTTTAAAAGGAAAAATTATTGAACAGGAAATTGAAAAATTAAAAACAGGTGTAATAATTGATAATGAGTACTTAACTAAACCTGCAAAAGTAAAAATATTAAAAATAGATGAAAATAAAAATATATCAAGAATACAAATTACAATCCATGAGGGAAAAAATAGGCAAATAAGGAAAATGTGTGAAGCAATAGATAAAAAAGTAATAGCATTACATAGAAGCAAAATTGGAAAATTAGATGTAAAAGATTTAAAGCCAGGTGAATGGAGATATTTAAAATTAAATGAAATTTTATAAAAATATGGACATAAAAGTATATCAGTGATAAAATAATAGTAATCTTAATTAGGGAGGAAAAAATAATGGTTGAAGATAACCAAATAAAAGCACAGGTATCACCTTTTGCTATTAGGAAAGGTGAAATAAAAACATTTGATGGTCAAGATGGATATGTATCAATGAATCAGGTGGTACATAAAATTAACATTGGCCATATTACAGATATTCATTTTGATATTTTATATTTAGTAAATGAATTTGAGTTTATTACTTCAAGACAATTAATGCAAATGCTAGAAATAAAAGGGCATGAAATAAAATCTCAAGATAAACTTAATAACAAATTAGAAGGACTAATTAAATCAAAAATTTTAACGAGATATTATTTCAATTCAGATGAAGGAAAAGGAATATACAGAATATATTGCCTAGAGAAAATGGGAAAATATTTGCTAAATACAAGAGATGATGTAGAATGTAAATGGCAACCTTCAGATAATACAAAGCCAGTAGCAATGATAAAGAAAAGACTTGCTGGAAATCAAATAATTATTGCATATTTAAAAAAGGTTAAAGCATTTGATAATTATATAGTTAAGCCAGCATTAACAGACAAAATACTTGGAAAGGTTTTCAAACCAAGTGGTGGAGCTGTCACATTAACTAAATCTAATAAATCGATTCAATTTTTATTTGAAGTAGTTAGAAGAGAAAATGATTGGCAAAAAAAATTTGTTGACAAAATGAAATTTTACAAAGATTTTTATGATAATTTTGTACCTATGGATTCAGGATTTAAATCTTTACCACAATTAATTTTAGTTTGCGAAGATGACAAACATATGGCAGAAGCATTTAGAGAAATAGTTACTAATAATATTACTATAGAAAAAATAAATTTATATTATACTACAGATTTAAAACAAAATGATGAAACTCTATCACATAGCTTAACTGAATTTAAACTTGATGAAAAAACAAATAAATATAAAGCACATAATGTTGAGATTAAATTATTAACTTAAAAATTACCAGTTGATATATAATCAACTGGTTTATTTTTTGTATAGTGTGAGTCCTAATATCAACTTACACCACACGGTTTAGCGGTTATTCAATCGGTTCTGAAACTTCGATTCCTTCTTCTTTACAATTTCGTTGCTGTTCTTTCCCATCTAAAAGTGCTTTAAAAATATATTCCTCAAAAATATCAAGTTTTGAATAATATTTATCTGAATTGTCCCTATATCCGTCTCTTTTATATGGTGGTATTTTTAGTCTTTTATCTTGTAATATGTCTTCAGGAATTATATATCCTTTATTTTTAAATACATCAATATAATATTTACCATGTAAATCATTAACTTCTTTATTCAAGAAGCCACCATAAGGTTGAGTTTTGAGAAGTTCCTTAAGTTCTTCTAAAGTTGGATTTAGACCATTGTTTTGTAAAAATTCATATATTGAAATGATTGTATTTGCTCTTTGTTCCAGCAATTTTTGTTGCATATTTTCAGAATAAGCGTGCTTGCCGCCTTTGTATTTGTCGCCTTTTTGATAAGGTTCTAAAGCTTTAATTGCACTTTTTATTATTTCATCGTTGCGTTCGGCCCAATTATTATTACTTATTACCTCTGGCATTTTCCCTAAACATGCAATTAACCCTGAAACCGCTTTATCTAACTTAATTCCATCATACGGAACTATAATTGCATTGGGATTTAAGTCTAATTTGCTTTGTTTAAATTTTTCTACTTCAGACTTTGGAACTAGTATATAATATTTTTTTTTCAAATGTACGTTACCTTCAAAATAAGTATCCTCTAAATTAATTGCAAGTAAGTTTTCTCTGTTAACATCATTAAAATTTGTTACAATAGCATATCTGGTAGAATCCCAATCCCCATACATATGGGAGGATACTGGTCCATTTAATGCAAAATGAGTTGTATTATTAGATACAGGTGTATCTATTTGATATTCTTTTCCTCTAAATGTAAAGGAAGTCTTACGTTTTGCCTGTGTAGATTTCGGTGTATAAATTGTATCATTGCTTGGGAAAAAATTAGTTTTATGTACTAATAAAAAGTCATCTAATCCTTTAAAAGTTTCCATCATTCTATCCTTATCTAATGGGGATGAACTTCTTTCAACATAGTTTTCATACATATACGCACCTATGTTTTCGTCTGCTTTTTCAAATTCATAATCAATTTTTCCATTTTTAAATAATTCAATAAGCTCATCTATTGTTTCTCTGGAAAAACACCCTGTCTGTCTTTCTTTATTTAAGTTCTCGATTTTGATATTTATTTGACTAACATCCCAATTTATAGAAGAATTTCTCCCTGAATCAAATCTTTCTTCATACTCTTTTACTCTTTTTCTTCTAAAAAGTCTGTCCAATAGTGAAAATCTAGTATATGGTACAATTTGACTTTGTAATCTTTGCTTTTCTTCTTCTAGTTCTTGTATTTTCTTTTCATAATATTGTTTTAACATATGTATTCTCCTCAAGTAATTTTTTTCAAAAAGATTTATCCTTATTATATCAATAATTTATTATTTTGCAATACGATATGAAAATTTTTATAAGAATCACTTTTGCACTTTGTATAAAATCCCAAAAATGGAACAAAATAAAAATATCAAAAAATGTAGACCACAAGAATAAGTTTTGATATAATCTTATTAAATAAAATTATGAGGAGGTTTTATATGGAAAGAAAAGTTAGAGTGGTTCAATTTGGAACTGGAAAAATGGCTGTATATACTATGAAATACGTATATGAAAAAGGAGGAGAAGTTGTAGGAGCTATAGATATCAATCCTGATATTATAGGAAAAGACATTGGAGAAATAATGGGCGTAGAAAACAAAGGTGTAAAAGTTACATCTGCTGAAAATGCAGAACAAATGCTAAGAGAGGTTAAACCAGATATTTGTATTGTAGAAACAATGAGTTTGTTAAAAGATATAGAAAATGCATTTATGCTTTGCGCAAAACTTGGAATCAATGCAATTTCTACTTGTGAAGAAGCTTTTTATCCTTGGAATTCTAATCCAAATTTAACTAAAAAAATTGATGAACTAGCAAAACAAAATGGATGCACAATTACAGGAAGTGGATATCAAGATATCTATTGGGGCCAATTAATAACATCAATTTCTGGATCAACTCAAAAAATAACAAAAATAAAAGGAAGCTCAAGCTATAATGTTGAAGACTATGGAATTGCTTTGGCTAAAGCGCATGGAGCAGGGCTTACTATGCAAGAATTTGATGAGCAAGTTGCTTCTGTAGATAAAATAAGTGATGAAGAAAGACAAAAAATAATAGAAAGCGGAGAATATTTACCATCATATATGTGGAACGTAAATGGCTGGTTATGTTCAAAACTAGGATTACATGTAAAATCTCAAAAACAAGTTACAGTTCCTACAACTAACCCAGAAGATTTATATTCAGAGACTTTAGGAACAACAGTTAAAGCAGGGGATGCAACTGGAATGAGCGCAATTGTTACAACTGAAACAGAAGAAGGAATACAAATTGAAAGTGAATGTATAGGAAAAGTTTATAATCCACAAGAATTTGATAAAAATGAATGGACAGTAGAAGGAGAACCAAATACGACAATAACTGTTGCAAGACCAGATACAGTAAGACTTACTTGTGCTACTATAGTAAATAGAATACCAGATGTAATTAATAGTAGAGCAGGATATGTAACAACAGATGAAATGGGAGACTTACAACTAAGAAATAGAAATTTAAATGAATACATTAATTAAAATATTTGGATTAAAAACAAAATTCGTATAAAAACTCCATATTTGCAAATACTAAAAAAAAGTATAAAAGCAAATATGGAGATTTTTTATGAGAAATTTCAGACAATTATCAATAGAAGGAGCTCTGCTAAACAAGCAAGAGCTTTATAGTTATTTAGAAAAGGTAGCAGCAAGTCATACACTTCAAACCAAAAGTGAAAAATATACGTATCCTATACCTAAAATGTTAGAGAATTATGCTGTTATAAAAGAAGTATATAATTTATTAAATGAAAATGTAAAAGACAAAATCCAAATACATCCAGCAGGGGAATGGCTATTAGACAACTTCTATGCAATTGAAGAATCTGTTAAATCAATAGAAAAAGAGCTTACTTTAAAAAAATATAAAAATTTTGTTGGAATCTCTAAGCGGAAAATATAGAGGGTTTGCGAGAATATATGTAGTAGCAGCTCAAATAGTAAATTATACAGATAATAAAATAACTAAAGAAATATTAGAAGAAACTCTAAAAGCATATCAAACTAAGAAAAACTAAAGTATGGATGAGATTTGGAATATTGGGATATTTATGCAAATTGCAATTATAGAAAATATAAGACAAATTGTAGAAAATATTTATGTTTCACAATATGAAAAACTTAAAGTTGAATCCATAATGGAAAGACTAGTTGAAAAAAAGAAAAAAAATGAACAAAGATTTATTAAATATAAAGAATCAAAAAAGATTCAAATAAAGATGTATGATGTAAAATATCCATTTGTTGAATTTTTATCATACAAATTAAAAAAGTATGGAAAAAAAACAGAGAATTTTTTAAGTATTTTAGAAGAAGAAGTTGAAAAAACAGGGACATCAGTTTCAGAAATTATAAGAAGAGAGCATTTTGATATTGCAATAAATAAAATTTCAATAGGAAATGCAATTACATCTATAAAGAAAATTCAAAGAATAAATTTTCTAGAGATTTTTGAAAAAATTAATGGAGTAGAAGAAATTTTAAGAGCTGACCCTGCAAAAGTATATGAAAATATGGACTTTAAAACAAAAGAAGACTACAGAAATAAAATAAAAGCAATTTCAAAAAAGACTAAAATTTCAGAAATATATATAGCAAAAAAAATATTGGAATTGGCAAATAAGGCTTATGAAAAAAATGAAAAAAGCAAAAAAACACACATTGGATACTATTTGCAAAACCAGAATATAAATATTTTATTGGAAAAGCTACAATGTAGAGGCAAGAAAGTTTTAAGCGAAAGTAAAAAAGCACTTATATATATAAGTAGTATAATGATACTAACAATTGCTATATCAGCTCTTGGAACTATATATTATCCACAACATATTCAAAATATGTGGATAAAAGTTCTGACTTTTTTAATATTAATTATTCCAATTTCAGAATTTGTAGTACAAATAATTCAATATATATTAAGCAAAATTGTAAAACCAAAGATTATTCCTAAATTAGATTTTGCAAATCGGAATACCTGAAGAAGATGCAACATTTGTAATTATACCAACAATAATAGATTCAAGAAAAAAAGTAAAAGAAATGATGAAAAATTTGGAGGTGGATTATTTAGCAAATAAATCACCTAATTTATATTTTTGCTTGCTTGGAGATTGCAAACAATCTAGTAAAGAAATAGAAGGCTATGATGCCGAAGTTATTAGAACTGGACTTGAAGAAACTGAAAAACTAAATAAAAAATATGCAAGTTATAATTTTCCAATATTTCATTTTATATATAGAAGGCGTAAATGGAATGAAAGCGAGCAAGCTTTTTTAGGATGGGAAAGAAAAAGAGGTGCAATAACTGATTTTACAGAATTTTTGCTTGGGAATTTAAAAGAAAATGAAATTCTAGAAAAGTTTAATTTAAATACAATTTATGAAA
>CAYTEX010000075.1:0-6013 GCA_964437015.1 uncultured Clostridium sp.
CAATCGCACTCGGCTTATGCGTGATTTCAAAATAATATATTAAGCTTTCTATAATAAATAAATTTAAAACCTATCTAATAACAAGACCATTTATTAAAATCGGTAACATATTAACTTAGAACAAAATATATTAAATATGTCTTGTAGTAAACTATAACTGCGAGTAAAAGAAAATTCACTTTTTTATTGCATTTTCCATAGAATAAGTATATAATAGTGCATGAAATGGAGTGAATATAAAAATGCCAAATATAGATAGATTAAAAAAATACAAAAAAGTTCATATGATAGGTATTGGTGGTGTCAGCATGAGTGGCATAGCCGAAATCTTAACAAATTTTGGAATAGAGGTTACTGGATCTAATAATGTTGAATCAGAAGCGACAAAAAAATTGGAAAATGCAGGAATTAAAGTTTTTATAGGTCATAATTCTCAAAATGTTTTAGACCCTGATATTGTAGTATATTCGGCTGCTATAAAACAAGATAATCCAGAAATTGTATCTGCAAAAGAAAAAAATATTCCAATAATAGAAAGAGCCGATTTTTTAGGTGAACTTACAAGATGTTATAAAGATACAATTACAGTAGCTGGTACTCACGGAAAAAGTACAACAACATCTATGGTCTCTTTGTGTTTTTTAGAGGCTCTAAAAGATCCAAGTATTCAAGTAGGTGCAGATATTAGAAATATAAATGGAAATTATAAAGTTGGAAATAGTGAATATTTTATAATTGAAGCTTGTGAATATGTAGAAAGTTTCTTAAAATTCAGTCCTAAATCAGAAATCATTTTAAATATTGATAATGATCATTTAGACTATTTTAAAAATTTTGGAAATATAAAAAATGCTTTTATTAAATATGTAAAATTATTACCTGATGACGGATTACTTGTTGTAAATGGTGATGATTCTAATTGTTTAGACCTTCAAAAATACACCAATGCAACTTGCCGTTCTTATGGAATAAACAATAAAAATACAGACTTCTTTGCAGTAAACATTGTGTTTGATAATGATGGATTTCCAGAATTTGATGTATATTCTAAAGGAAATTTTTATGGAAGAATTAAACTTTCTATTCCTGGAATGCATAATGTATTAAACAGTTTAGCTACAATTGCATTATGTGACTATTATGGAATAGAATTTGAAACAATAAAAACAGCCTTGTCTAAATTTACAGGAGCTATAAGACGTTTTGAATTTAAAGGAAAAATAAATAATGCAAGTATTTATGACGATTATGGACACCATCCTACTGAAATAATTGCAACAGCAAAAGCTCTTATGAATAAAAAATATAATAAATCTTGGGTAATATTTCAACCACATACATACAGTAGAACTAAAAATTTAATGGATGATTTTGCAAAAGCATTGTTAAATTTTGATAACATAATTGTTTTAGATATCTATGCCGCAAGAGAAAAAAATACATATGGAATTACATCTAAAGATTTGGTTGATAGAATTTGTTCTTTAGGAAAATCCGCTAAATATATTCCAGATTTTGATGAATGTGTTAAATATCTTAAAGAAAATGTAAAAGAAAATGATATTATTTTAACACAAGGTGCTGGAACAGTAACCCAAATCGGTCCAATGCTAATAAAAAATCAAAAATAAGAGACTACTAAGTCTCTTATTTTCATATTTACTTATTTTTATATTTATTCTTGTTTGGAAAAGAATTGAATAAATTCACAACAAATGCTACTAAAAATAATCTATAAACAAATCAAAAACGAGTATTGCTAGGCAAAAGTACTTAAAAAGGCAAGGGAGCGTACGTGGTGTACGTGACCGCGTTTTTATGTACTTTTAACAACGCAAGACGAAGTTTTTCATTTGTTTAGATATTTAGGCGCGTGGATGAGCCTTCTTATATATATCATTCAACCCCCCATTTTGGAATTGCATATATACTTGAGTTGAAGATATATCTGAATGACCAAGCATCATTTGTATTGATTTTAAATCTGCTCCATTTTGCAATAAATGAGTTGCAAATGAATGTCTTAATGTATGAGGCGTAATGTCTTTTGTGATATTTGCTTGCTCTTGATAATATTTAATAATTTTCCAGAATCCTTGACGAGTAAGTCTTTTTCCATTTAGATTTACAAATAATGCTGTTTCTTTTTCTGTTTTTACTAAAATGCTACGAGCATTATCTACATACTCTTTTAAAGCATTTAAGCACATTTTTCCTAATGGAATCATTCTTTTTTTATTTCCATTTTTGCATACAACAATTCCTTCTTCGAAAACAACATCTTCTATATTTAATCCTATTATTTCAGAAACTCGCATTCCTGAAGCGTATGCAAATTCAAGCATTGCTTTATCTCTAATTCCTTTTAAATCAACATCAGTAGGTTGCTCTAATAATAATTCTACTTCTTGTGATGTTAAAACACAAGGTGCTCTTTTTTCTATTTTAGGTGATTGTATATGTTCTGTTGGGTCTTGTATTGTTTTTTTATTTTTCATTTCATATTGATAAAAAGCTCTTATAGAAGCTATTGTTCTTGATATCGTTGAAGCTTTTTTACCATTTTCTGACAAATAATCTATATAATCTTTTATATCTTGTTCTGTTACTTTGCTATATTTTATTTCTTTTTCTCTTAAATAATTTTCAAATTGAATTAAATCTCTTTTATATGATTGAAGTGTGTTATTTGACGCTCTTTTGTCAACCTCTAAAAACTTTAAAAATTGTTTTAACTGTTTTTCCATTACTATTCCCCATTTCTTAAAATTATTGTAAATAACATTTACATAAGATATGTATATGTTATATCAAACTAATTGAAAAAAGTAAATAGTTTTTTTGAAATTTTTTTATTTTATATTTTTTAGATATAAATATTTATAATTTCGTAATAAATAGCTTTAGTAAAATAACTGAAATTTCATTTTCTATAAAACTTGAAAAAATTAAAACAGCAAGCATTAATAACGAAATTATCGTGTGTGAAAAAATTTGTATCTTTATATTCTCTTTTCTTCTATCTGCAATTATTGATTTATATAGTTTTATACTACTAACACCTATAGTAATTATAGCAGGAATAAAAAATATATTTTGTAAAGCCAATGCACAAATACTAAATATTATTCCTTTTCCAATCCCTAATGCCATACTTATTGAAGATATAGTAGCTCCCAAACAAAACCCTCTGTATAAAACTATTCCTAGAACTATTGGCATTCCAATAACTGTAGTTCCTGCAATCCATAATCCAATTGCTAATAACATATTGCTCTTTATCGAACTTATAAACAATGAATTTTTATCGATTTTTTCTATTTGTTTAAATTTTTCTTCAAACTGTAAAATATATTCATCAATTATCTTTATCTTGTCCTCTGAACAGTTATTAACAAACATAACTCCTATAAATAAGCCTATTAAAAAAATTAAAATAGCTAATATATATTCCTTTGAATTGTTCTTAATATATTTTAATATTAGCTCTTTTATGTGTGATGTTTTATCAAATTTCATCATATTTTCTCCTAAAAAAATTATATATAAAAAGCGTAACTAACATTTTTTAAGCTCCTAATGTAGCTAAGAAAATCTAAGCTTCGCATAATTATATTACACAGCATACCGGACGATTTTTCCCAGAATATAAAAAAGTTATCATTTATTTATGATAACTTTTCTATTATATATAATATTTATTATAATAATTATATCTTTATTACAATTTTAAATATAATTAATGTGTTTGTTCCTGTTCTTCAATATATTTTACTATACCTTCTAGTTCATTATTTGATAAAGAGCGGAATTTTTCGTTTATTTTTTTTATTAATGCTTCACGGTATGTCATGTTTGCTTTACGCTCAGCTTCCAATTGTTCCTTCCTTTTCAATTTTTCTATAGCTTCTTTTATCTTATTTATCGCCGAAATCTCATCTTCACCTACATAACGTGCTGCTTTTCTGTACTCTCCTTTTAGTAAAGCAACACATCCAATATAGCAAACTTTTTCTTCTATTCCATTTTTCTCTGCTTTATTTATTTTGTCAACTAATCTTTTTAATGATATAACCTCTCCTAATGCCTGTAAATATTCCTGGCTAGTTTGCATTTTTTCATAATCCAATTGATCTTTGTCTGCATAAGCTATTAATTTTGTTCCCGTTCTGTTATATGGATAAACATATAATTCAACTTTGTCAAATTCATTTATTTCAGATAGTGTTGGATGTATTTGAATCCTTGTTCCATCTGGTAAATATATGGCAACATCTTCTAATTCCTCTCCATACTTTCCTCTCCTTCTTCTATCTTTCGTATGATCTAAATAAATAGGTTGGTCCTCCATATATTCTTCCGGAGTTTGTCCTCTTTCTTTTGCTATTTTAATTGTTTCTAAAGTTGGAACTATATCATATTTTACCAGATTTTTTTCTTCTATTGCCATAAAAATCACCTCCATAAACCTCTATATACAATTATACCACAATTTTCGTAAAATTTCAAATTTTCATATTGTTACCTTACCGTAAACTCCTCCTCCACCTGAGTGAACCTTTGCATTTCCATTGGATGCATTAATAATATTTTTAGCAATTTTTTCACCAACAACAGCCTCTATATCATCTTTAGTGGCTTTATGTAAAATGTTCATTTCTGTTTCAAAATTATCCAATAATTTATCTATTGTTTTTCCTCCAACTCCTGGTATGAATGTTAAAGGTACTTGGTAAATATATGGTGGTCTATTTTTAGAACTTTTTGATTCCTTCTTATCTTTTATTAATTCTATTCTATCAAAAACACCAAAAGTAATATTTTTTCCTCCACATCTTGGGCAAGTTGTAGCCACCTCATCTATTTCTATTGAATCATTACAATCTTCACAAAAACTTCTATGATATTTTCCAAGTTTAGGATCTAGCCCATAATTTGCTATAATTTTTCTTCCATCTTCATTTTTTATAGCTTTTACAATTTCCTTAAATGATATATCTTCTACAAGCATTTTATTGTATTCTCTAGCAATTCTAGGAAGTGAATGTGCATCTGAATTTGTTAAAAATGTTCTACTTTCCAATTCTGAAATTTGATCAGCTAGATATGTATCTGAACTCAAACCTAATTCTATAGCAAAAATTTTATCAAATTTTTCTTTGAATATATCTTTTAAACTATCTACACAATTGCCATAATAACTCTTATGTGGAGTAAAAGCATGAGCTGGAATTAATATCCCATTATATTTTTCTACAATATCTACAAGTTCATATCCAGATAAATCTGAATGTTGTGTACTTAAAGTAATATTTTTTAGATGTTTTGAAAGCTCTTTTGAAAATTCTTTTATGTTTTTTAAATATGGAAAATAGCAAAGATTATGTGCTGCTCCTTGTTTTCCATTTCTACCAACCTCTGTTGTTTCTACTTCACTTCCTAAAATAATACACACTTTATCTTTGTATATTATTCCGCCATCTTTTAATTCATAAGCATCTCCTGACTTTAAGAAGTTTTCAATATCCTCTATAACATAAGGAGAGGCACAGTCTATAATTCCGTGCCACTTGAATACCTTTTCTATTACAACATTCTTTTGCAATATTTGCAAAATTTAAACTTCTAGCACCTGTAATTTTTACAGGTTTTCCACTTTCTGATCTTCCTATGTGAATATGTAAATCCGAAAATATTTCGTACATATTATTCCTCCATTTTGTATTTTAGTTCGTGATTTAGTATTTTTTGAGCTGTCTCTCCACTAAATAAAGCTCTACTTGATTTCTTAGTCTCCATAGCTAAGTCTTTCATGCGCTCAACTTGACTTTTTCCAGGTGTATTATTAGGTTCGTTAGTCAATATTTTGTCTGCTTTTTGTAGTTGTTTTTCGTTACCATCAACATGTCGCACTTGGACAAGTCCACCTCTTTCCATAACACGCGTGACCGCACTCCTTGATTATAAAGGTTGGTCATCTTGTTGCTGCGGGCGATGATGAGCGTCTCCTCGG
>CAYTEX010000076.1:0-5113 GCA_964437015.1 uncultured Clostridium sp.
AATTTATATATGTATTTCTATGCATTACTCCATATTTTACAAATTCAGCATTTTCTAATCCTGGTATCAAGCTAAACACTCTTTTTTGCTCTCCAAATTTTAAATTCGTTTGAAATCCAACAATATTGTATATTGTAGATTCACTATTATCTTGTCTTAATTGGACAATTGCATAAGGTCTTTTATTTGTTCTTGGATCATCAAATCCAACAGGCTTTAGAGGTCCAAATCTTAAAGTATCTATTCCCCTTTTGGCCATTATTTCTATAGGCATACAGCCTTCAAAAATCTCTCTTTTTTCGAAATTATGAAGGGTGACAACTTCCGCATTTATTAATTCATTTACAAATTTTTCATATTCTTCTTTATTCATTGGCAAATTTATATAGCTGGCATCTTGAGTTTCTAGCCTTTTTTTCCAGTCTTCAGTAGTTTCTTCTTTTTTCTTTTCTTGCTCATATCTATTTCCAAAAAAAGCAATATTAAAATCTATACTTTCTTTTGTTAAAATTGGAGCTGCTGCATCATAAAATGCTAAATTCGTTTCTCCTGTTAATTCTAAAATTTCTTTTGATAGTTTCTCAGAAGTTAAAGGTCCTGTAGCAATTATTACAATTCCTTCTTTTGCAATATCTCTTAAAGAAATCTTTTCTCCAATCTCTTCATGTATTATTTCTATTAAAGGATTTTTCTCAATCACTTCTGTTACTCTTTTTGAAAAATCTTCTCTATCTACTGCTAATGCCTGTCCCGCAGGAACCTTTGTCTCATCTGCAATTCTAATTAAAAGTGAATCAAGTCTTCTTAGTTCTTCTTTTAACAATCCACATGCATTAGTAAGTAAATTCGACTTAAAAGAGTTTGAACAAACAATTTCTGCCAAATCTTTATTCGAATGTGCTGGAGAAAACTTTTTAGGTTTCATCTCATATAATTTTACTTTTATTCCTTGCTTTGCAATTTGATATGCTGCTTCAGATCCAGCAAGTCCACCACCTATTATTGTTATATAATCATTCATGTTTCGTCTCCTTATGTCTACTAATATACCATAAAATCTCGGTATTTTCAACTGCAAAGGAATATAATAAAATATATCGGAATTCAACCTATAGCTTTTTTTTTACATTTTTCATTATATATGATATAATAGAAAAAATCTTTTCATTGGAGGTGCAATATGTCAAATATTAATGATTATTTATTATGGCGTGGAGATTTATCTTTCGAAAAATCACCATTTAATCAAATAGATGATATGGTTTTAGCAAGATTTTCTTATATGCCTTTTAATAAAATAAAAATGGAAGAAACTGAAACTATTGAAAGTATTTATTTGAAACTAAAATCATTTAAAAATGAAGATTTTGGATATAATGGTGATAAGGATCTAATTACTCGATTGGGACAATCTATTCGTTTTAAAAATCTTAAAGTGACAAACTTTGAAATAAATGTAGATAAAAAAGCAGAAGAACAATTTTCTGCTATAACTGTTCATATAGATGAAAACAAAATGTATATTTCTTTTAATGGTACTGATTCAAGTATAATAGGCTGGAAAGAAGACTTTAATTTAAGTTTTATGGAAAATATCCCTTCTCAAATTGCAGGACTTGAATACGCAAAAAATGTAATGAATAAATACCTTAAAAAAGTAAAAATTGGTGGTCATTCAAAAGGTGGAAATATTGCTATGTATTCTGCAATAGGTTTGCCTCACGATCTAAAGGATAGAGTGATTTCTGTTAGTAATTATGATGGCCCTGGTTTTACTCAAAAAATGGTTGAAAGTGAAAATTATAAAAACATTTTAAATAAAATAACCACATATATTCCACAAAGTTCAATAATAGGACGACTTTTAGAACATCGAGAAAACTGTATAGTTATAGAAAGTACAGAAAAAGGAATTTATCAACATGACATATTCTCTTGGCAAGTTTTAGGAACAAATGTTGTCACAATTAGAAATGTAACAAACGATAGCGACTTTTTCGATAAAACTATATCTACATGGTTGCAAAAAACAGCTCCTGAACAAAGAAAAATATTCATAGATACTGTTTTCGAATTATTTGATGCAACAAATGTGTTGACTTTTAAAGAATTTTCGACCTCAAAAATAAAAAATATTAATACAATTTTAAAAAGTTATAGTAGTATTAATGAAGATGAGAAAAAAATACTTTCTAAAATGATTTTTGAATTTTTATCTGCTGGTAAAAAAAATGCAGTTGAATTATTTAAGAAAAAATAAATAACCAGAAATATAGCCGAACTTAATGTTCGGCCATTTTTTAATAATTTTCTGCTTTTATTTCAAAAAATGATCTTGGATGATTACATACAGGGCATACCTCTGGAGCAGATGTTCCTACAACTATGTGTCCACAATTTCTGCATTTCCATATTTTAACAGAACCTGCTTCAAAAACCTTTCCATCTTCAACATTTTCTAAAAGTTTTCTATATCTTTCTTCATGTTCTTTTTCTATTTTTCCAACAGCTTCAAAAAGAAATGCTAGTCTATCAAATCCTTCTTCTTTTGCTGTTTTAGCAAATTCATCATACATATCTGTCCATTCATAGTTTTCTCCATCGGCAGCTGCTTTTAAATTCTCTGCAGTTGTTCCAATTCCAGATAATTCCTTGAACCAGATTTTTGCATGTTCCTTTTCGTTTAAAGCTGTTTCTTCAAATATTGCAGCTATTTGTTCATATCCTTCTTTTTTAGCTTGACTTGCAAAATATGTGTATTTATTTCTCGCTTGAGATTCTCCAGCAAAAGCTGTCCATAAATTTGCTTCTGTTTTTGATCCTTTTAGTTCCATAATATATCAATCCTTTCTTTATAGTGCAACGCACTTTTTTGATATTATATCATATATTGTCTTTTTTACAATATTTTTATTCATTTTTCTTGACATATTTTATATATTTTTATACAATTTCTTATATAAAAGGAGCATTTTCATGGAACATTGGAGTGTTGAAGATTATAAAAATTATGAACAAAGTAAAAAGCCTAAAAAGGCAAAATATAGATCTTATAAAACTTCTGTTGATGGTCATACTTTCGATAGTGTAAAAGAAGCCGAATACTATCAAGATTTAAAAATAAGATTAAAATCAAATGATATAAAAGGATTTTGTTTACAACCCACTTTTATTTTAGCACCAGGCTTAAAATATAAAGCAGATTTTATTACATTCAATAACGACGGAACTTATGATGTTATTGATGTTAAGGGTTTTAGAACAAAGGAATATATAGCTAAAAAAAAGGTATTTGAAGACAAATATAATTTAAAAATAACAGAAATAGAATAAAAAGAGGTGTTTATTAATGATAAATAAATTACCAAAAAATTTAAAAATTATTATAATATTCTTCTTTATTTTAATGTGTTTTCTTATATTTATAAAAATAAAAAATGATAATAGTCCAGAAAAAATCAGACAAGCAAAAGAAATGGAACTATATAATTTAATAGACAAATCAAACCTAGTAAATGTTACAAAATATCATATTTATGGTACTCATTTTAATGTTGAGGGTACTATTGATATTGTTAAACTTTCAGGAATTAAAGTAAATTATATTGAATTATGCTTACGTAATTTAGAGGGTACAGAAATACGGCATTAAATCTAGTTTTAATGCTCAAGATGATACTGTATCCTTTTCATCAACAGAAAAAATAAACGAAGGTCTTGATTTAGAAAGCTTATCTACAGGCAGTTATTACGTATTACTAAAAGTAACTTTTTCAAATAGTGATGTTAAATATTATTCATTAAAGAATTCTTCTGAATATAGTGATTTAACCTATTATACAATAACTAAAAACAATTCTAACAATAAAATAGATATTTCATTTAAAAATTATAATGACCTATCATATATGAGCTTAAATGTTTCAAAAACTGACTCCCTTCCAGACGAAGTGTATGATATTGCTATTGATCCAGGTCATGGAGGACGTGACAAGGGAGCAAAATCGGGCGAGTATATAGAATCTGATTTAGTTTTAAAATGTGGGTTAGATTTAAAAAATAAATTAGAAAATTTAGGCTTTAAAGTCTTTATTTCTCGTGATGGAACCGAATATGAAGATGAAGACACTGCTAATAATATGTATAGTGAAAATGGGAGAATAAATATTTTAAATAAATCAAGAGCTAAAATTTTATTGTCATTACACTTAAATGAGAATATATACAACAAAAAAAAGGGGCGGTGTAGAAATATACGCTCCTAGTAACTGTAATTATAACTTTGCATCAAAAATTGCCCAAAACATTGTTACTTCTGCAGAAACTCATTATTCTGACTTAAATAATTCTAAAATTGAAGATGGCGTTTATGTACGAAATTTCAATAATGCTGATATCTTATCTTTTACATCAAAAGCCAAAAGAAATAAATATGAACCCTATAATATAACAACCTCAACTCCATATTTATATATTATTCGTGAAACAGGAGGAATATCAACAGGAGCATTTGTTGACGGTAGAAACACTCAATATGGAAAAAATAATTATTGGAATTCAAATATTGGAATTGAAAGTTATCAAATTGAACTAGGATATATGAAAATAGAAGAAGATTTGACTAATATTGTTGCAAATTATGGTAAATATATGGATGGAATTGTTGAAGCAATAAAAGAGTTCTATTTATAAAACTGTTGTCAATGGGGACGGAGAATTTTGGCACTACCATTTAATTAAATAACAATAAAAAGATTTCATTAAATGAAATCTTTTTGTTTTATTTATGTACAGAGAATTTTAATATCTCCGCTAATTCATTTGATTCTAATACTTTTTTATCTACATATGCTAACATTTTTGCTTGATTACCTTCAGAATCAAACACACCTCCACCGCTTACTTTAATAATCAATTGTCCCTCTCCATCTGGTATTCTATAATATAGTGTAGCATTCCAATTAGATTCGTCTAAATAGTATTCAAACTTTTTACCATTTATTGTAATTTCTTTTGGTCTTGCGATATCATCTATTATTCCATCATTACCAGTATTATCTGAAATTAAGTTTAAATCAACATCAGGGGCTAAAGCTTTAATCATGCGGTTAAA
>CAYTEX010000076.1:5148-5999 GCA_964437015.1 uncultured Clostridium sp.
GAAGTATTAAAATATGATTCACTAGATGCGTGGCCTACTTCTTTTGAATTAATATCCATAGTATACCCCTTAATTGTTATACTCATTTTATTAACTGCTACTGTTTCATTTTGTGTTGACTTATGTTTAGTACTAAACATATAAACTCCAATTACTACAATTATTACAGCTAATACTCCTATAATTCCAAAAAATTTCTTATTCATACTTATAGTCTCCTTATATTTTAAATTTTTTGGTATTTTAACTATAAACTTTTTATTAATATAATTATTGCATAATTTTAGTAATTAATCAATAATAAAACATAAAAAAATTTATATCAATGAGTGCCAACGGGAACAGAAAATTTTGGCACTACTATTTAAATAACAATGAACAAATAACTAGATTTTATTAAATGAAATCTGTTTTTTTTTTTGGATCAATTTCGAAACAGATATGCGAAAAAATAACATACTTTGTTTCAAGCTCTCTTATATAATTCGATTTATTGTATTTACTTTAACATAAAATTTATAAATTTTCAAATAATTTTACAGATTAAAAATAAAAAGAAAACTCACCCTTACGAGTGAGAAAGATATTTCTTTTTTATGACAACATCTCAGAAACGCTCGGCATAAATTGTTTTGCAACTCTGAGCCAACTTTCTACACTCCATAAGTGTTGAAAGTTTATGCTCCTTATCCATCGCGTAGTAAGGGAAATTCTTCAATGTAACAGAGGAATCATACCCATTATACTTTTCAAATCTCCACTCACAAGAATCTGTGAATCTCAAGATGAACTCCGCCGATTTAGGCGGGTCAGTATAGTCTTCTACCCAAATAATCCGCCCATAAGGAACT
>CAYTEX010000077.1:0-5911 GCA_964437015.1 uncultured Clostridium sp.
AAAAAGCATTATTAGTTGTAGACTGATAATGCTTTTTAATTATAAATAATATAGTTTTATTGGAGAATAAATATGTTTGAATATGAATTATTAGAAAAGGAGCTAAATGAAGAAGTAAAAAAGATATTATTACTTATAAAACAAGATTATTATGATACTTTCAGCGATAAGAAAAAAGAATTAATAGATAATTTAATAGAATATGATAAGGTCGTTATAGTTAATCAAGGAATTAGTCATTTTAATGATAATACATTAGCTCATGGAGGAAGATCAATAGTGGATGGAAAAATTCATTTTTATCCAGATGCTAGAAAATTTAAATCATCACAAGAAGCATTTGATAAATGTAAAAAAATATTGCCTCATGAATGTTTTCATTATTTTTTACAGCCTGATGCAATTGAATTTACTAATGAACATGAAAAAGAAATGGCTCATTTTTATACAGAAGGTTTGGTTGAAAAAGAAGCTCGAATTTTCTGTAAAAAGCATAAAGATACTATTTCTTTTGAAAAAGCAAATTATGGTTTTAATATTAATTTTGTAAATATGATACAAGATAAATTAAGAGCATCAAGCTATCAAGATATTTTTAGTGAAACTGATTATTTAAGAGATATTGGTGCATTTAGAAATACATATGAAAATGTACTAAATACCAGAAAAAATTTATTAGATGGAATCCCAGAAATGATTAAAGATTTACCAACAAATTTGCAAAAAAGAGTTTCTAATAAAATACGAACAACAATCTTGCAAGATGGAAATGCAGATTCAGCAGTTGAGAAATTGGATTCTTTTAGACTTTCTTTAAAAAATGAAATAGGACATAATGAACAAGAAGTATAATTTTATTTTTATATATGTATTATTATAATAAAGCAATTTGCAAAGTAAAAGATATTCGTATTTGTTAAGTTTCGGCTCACCCAGACAGTCTTATACGAACCGTGAATAGTATAAGATAAAAAATATTATCAGTTTTGCACTGATAATTTTTTTGCTTATATTAAATTTTCTGGATTTAATGGTTTTAATTCTTCCAATACAAATTTTCCATCTTTTCTAATTAATACATCATCAAAATATATTTCTCCACCACCATATTCAGGTGTTTGAATACAAACTATATCCCAATGAATATTTGATCTATTTCCATTATCACTTTCTTCTAGCGCGGTTCCTGGTGTAAAATGAAAACTACCTGCAACCTTTTCATCAAATAAAGTATCTCCCATTGTATTTTTGACATATGGGTTTAATCCAAAAGCAAATTCTCCAATATATCTTGCGCCTTCGTCTGTATTTAATATTTCATTAAGTTCTTTTGTTTTATCTCCCGCTTCTGCTTTTATTATTTTTCCATCTTTTAATTCAAAATATATATTTTTAAAAGTTATTCCATTATATACAGTTTCAGTATTATATGTTATATATCCATTTGAGCTATATTTTGTTGGGCACGAAGCAACTTCTCCATCTGGAATATTATATGTGCCATAATACTTTTCAGCAGGAATATCTTCAACACTAAATGTTAAATCTGTTCCTGGTCCTTTTATATGTACTTTTTTTGTATTTGTTAATAATTGCTTTAATGGTTCCATTGCTTTTTCCATTTTATCATAATTAATTGTACACACATTATAAAAAAAATCTGTAAATTCTTCTATACTCATTTTAGCTAAATTTGCCATCCACTCATTTGGATATCTTAAAATACACCATTTTGTATGTTTTACTCTTTCTTCAAAATGGACTGGTGTTTGATAAAATTTATTGTATATTTCCATGCTCTGTTTTGATATTCCATCAAGATCTTTTGGGTTTGCGGAACGGATTCCAATATATGCATCTACATTTTTCATTTTCTCTAAATCATATTTTGCGTATTCTTTTATTGCTTCTTCATTACAATTTAACAAAAGTTCTTTTAAAACTTTATAATCTATAATGTTAAATACTGGAATTGCACCAATTTGTTTTGCTTGTTTTATTAATTCACATGCTAAATCAGAGCAGTCTGTTCCTATCATTTCTATTAAAACTTTCTCTCCTTTTTTTAGCTTTACTGAGTGATCTAATAGATTTGAAGTTAATTTTTCTATTTTATTACCCATAGTTATTCTCCTAATAAAAATTTTTCTAAATTCAAATGAATTATTCCATTTTGACTATAATCAATTTTATCCATAGTTATTACATATTTAGGATAATTATCTTTTACATAATCAAATGCACCGAACTCTCTTTTCATTACTTCGTCACTTGACAGGTAATCTGCAACTTGAATATATTCTCTTTGTCCAAATTTATCAATTACAAAATCAACTTCACCTTTTTCTGTTTTTCCTATATATACATCATATCCTCTTGCTATTAATTCATTATATACAATATTTTCTAGTCTTCCACCTATTTTCTTTTCTATTGGTGAGCTTTTTAAAGTTAACAATCCTAAATCTGTTAAATAATATTTTTCAAGGGTTGCCATTACACTTTTACCTCTAATATCATATCTATTAACTTTATTGAATATAGATGATGTTGTAATATAATCGATATAATTCATCACAGTATCAACTGATGTATTTATCTTTTCATTTTTTAGATACCCTGCAATAGAATTAGAAGACACTATTCCTCCAACATTTTCCATCATAAATTGAATTATTCTATTTAACAGGTTTATATCTTTTATACTGTTTCTTTCCACAATATCTTTTAATATTATTGCGTTATATAGATCTCTTAGGTACATTTTCCTTTCTATTTCACTATTAGTATTATATATTAATGGCATTCCTCCCCATTCAATATATTCTTCTAATGTATTCCCCGATATTTCTTCATTTTTCGATTTTTTCAATTCTAAAAATTCAGAATATGTAAATGGCATCATTTTTATACTAATAAATCTTCCAGTAAGAACTGTTGCTAATTCTCCTGAAAGTAATTTACTGTTTGATCCAGTTATAAAAATACTTACATTCATGGTTGCTCTAAATGAATTTATAACTCTTTCAAAATCTTTTACATTCTGAATTTCATCAAAAAATAAATAATATTTATTTTTATCTTTTATTTTTTCTTTTATATATTGGTTAAATTCCTTGGCTTCTGTATAATCTATGAAATCATAATCTTCAAAATTCATATATATAATATGATCATCTTTTATACCTTTTTGTTTTAGTTCCTCTATTATTTGTAGTAATAATACTGATTTTCCACATCTTCTTATTCCCATAATTACTTTAATAAGCTCACTATCATACGAATCTCTTAGTTTTTTTAAATATAATTCTCTTTTTATCATTGATTCTCACCTCTATGTTTATTATAACACATTTTATAATTAAAGTAAAGTTTTTCTGTCTATACTTGAAAAACTTTCTATTATTCATTTTTTTTCGACTAAGCAATAAAATTTATGACAAATCCATTTATGAAAAATAAAATTTCGTATTTGTTAAGTTTCGTCTCACCATAACAGTAATATAAAAAATACCAGTAATTTACTGGTATTTTTTATATTAAAATTAACTCTGTTCCATTTCTTATTTTTGTATCTCTAATCTTTAAATTAGCATCAATTCTTTCTTCTGTTAATAAAGTATATAAACAAGGCATTTGTTCTGGTTTATAGCTTCCGTCACTTATTTCATCTATTGCTTTTATTAGTAAAACTATAATTTCTGATACTTTTTTATTTATCGGAATCTTTAAATCATATTTTTCTTCAATTGAAGGAACATATAATCTTATTAGTATTTTATTCATAATCATCCTCCATCTCTTTCATTCCTACAAGTTTTATTTGTCTAAACTCTCCTGCTCTTATTATATAACCAAAACTTCTTCCTATCTTATTCCTTATTCCTCTTCTTTCAACTAAATTTATCAAATATTGGTCATCAAATCCATTTCCAACCCATATTCCTCTATCAGTCTCAATATATTGTTTGTACCAATCCTCATATGAAAGATTTTTTAGTTTATTTACATTTTCTGCAACTATTAAACTACATCTATTACTGTCTTCAATTTGTTTTAAAATTTCTTTAAAGCTTGTTCCCGCTTCTGATATCATTTTTGAAAATTTCTCTAAACCAATAATTATACATATATTATAGCTAGTAGAAGTTTCATTTGATAACTCCATAATAAAGTTCTCTAAGTCTCCTATTATATCTGGTTGATCATCTGATAAAACTTTCTCAGTATCAAAAACACTAAGGCTAACTTCTTTAATACCTTTCATCTCTTCTATAAGCGAAATTACATAGCTTCCTGCATCATTAATATTTTTTGCTGTAACCATAGTAACTAACTCTTTTTCAAAATTGTATTTACACCAGCTTAAAGTATCTGTATAAATTCCTAATGGTAAATTTTGTAACGATTTAATAATTGGTCTTATTTCTTCTACTGTAATTCTTTCTGGTAATATAGGAATTTGTATTGCTTTTGTTTTATTTTTTTGTTTTAAATTTTCAATTAAATCTCTCATAAATACATTAAACTCTTCTGGCTCACACGGCTTAGCTGTTTGGAATTCATATATTTGTCCATTTTCACTTATCAAACCTCTTCCAAAAATATCAGATGGTCTTTTCTTGCCAACATTGTTAAATATACTACTATAGTCACCATCACTATTTAATCTTAGTGATATTTTATTTTTAAAGTTTTGCCCTAATCTATATCTCATATCATTATATGAACTTACTGTAAATATAAATGATATTCCGCAATTATTTCCTTCTCTTGTTAAAGTAAGCAATATATCATCATATTTCATCTGATACATTTCGTTAAATGACTCATAACTATTTATAATTATTACAATTGCTGGCATCTTTTTCTCGCTATTTTCATTATATAAATTAAAATCACCATTATAGTTTGATAATAAATCTTTTCTACTTCTTATTTCATTTTCAAGTAATCCTAAAAATCTATTTATTTTTTCTGTCTCATCTATAAATATTACATCACCAACTTGTGGTGCTTCTTTAAATATTTTTAAAGATTGACTTCCAAAATCTAACAAATATATCCATACTTTCTCTGAAGAATAATTGTTAATTAATTCATATGTGATAGTACTTAAAAGTGTTTCTTTTCCACTTTCAGCATTACCATAAATCACCGTATTTCCTCCATTTAGAAAAGGCATTTTTACAACTTCCTGTTTTTGGTTAGATGGGTCATCATATTCACCAATAATAATATTTTCATCATCTTTAATTTTATATTTATTTCTTAAATCTTGAACAAATATTGTTTCAGGAATATCGTCAAGCCACAAACTATTTCTAGCAATTTTATTCTTATTGGCTATTTCATCTAAATATTGCACAATTTTAGTTAATTGCTCTCCATCGTGTTTTGTTTTTTTATGAATATTGTTATCAACTTGTTTTATAACCTCTCCAGAATTTGATAAAAATTCTATTGAATTATCTACTTTTTTTCTAACAATGTCTGATGGAATGTATTGTGCCCCTGACCATGCAGATTGCCCTAGTGTAAAATATTCATCATTTCCAACTTGTAAATAAAATTGTCCTTGCTCTTTTAAAAATGCTGCATCTGGTTTACCTATAACATCTCTACTGTCTTCTTTTGTTTGGACTTTTAAACATATTCCAAATCTACTATTACTACGTATTTGTTCATTTACTATACCTGCTGGTTTTTGAGTTGCCAAAATTAGATGAATACCTAAACTACGACCAATTCTTGAAACACTTATTAGTTCTTCCATAAAATCAGGTTGTTGTTGTTTTAGCTCTGCAAACTCGTCACATATTATAAATAGATGTGGTATTGGTTCTTTTACAACACCCTCATGATATAATTTTTGATATTTATATATATCTATAGTTCCTTCTTCTGTAAT
>CAYTEX010000078.1:0-5893 GCA_964437015.1 uncultured Clostridium sp.
GAGCAATAACTACTGTTGTAGCCAACGAATCGACAGTAAAAGAAATAGATAAAACAATTTTTGACAATGTAATTGTTGTTCCAGAAACAATTAGTTACCTATCTCCTATTGTTTCTATAATACCACTTCAGTTATTAGCATATTATGTTTCAAAAGAAAAAGGCTTAGATGTAGATAAGCCAAGAAATCTTGCAAAATCTGTAACAGTTGAATAAAAAACGGAATTAACATTTTCTAAGCTCCTAATGTCGCTAAGAAAATCTAAGTTTCGCATAATTATCTTCTATGGAAAAATTCTCCCTGTCGGTCGATTTTTCCTAGAATATAAAAAAAATCCTATTTGGTAAACAACCAAATAGAATTTTTTTTATTTGATAACAAAGTAATTAAATGAGATATTCTATTGCCTTTAACACGCCTATTTTTCCATAACTATATGATAAGCCTCCTTGCATATATGCTATATATGGAGGGCGAATTGGTCCATCGCAACTTAGCTCAATTGTTGCTCCATCTACAAATGTCCCTGCAGCCATTATTACCTCATCTTCGTACCCCGCCATTGGGCTAGGTATTGGTGTTACATAACTGTCTATTGGACAACCCGATTGAATTCCTTGGCAGTATTTTATTAGTTTTTCTTTATAATTGAATATTATACTTTGTACAATATCAGCTCTAGGCTCATTGTATTTTGGAGTAGTATTATATCCTAACTTTTCCAACATTCTACTTGCAAATACTGCTGTTTTTACTGCACTTGCAACTACGCTAGGTGCAAAAAACAGACCTTTTAAATAATTTGTATTTTGGTTCATTGAAGGTCCTATTTCTTTTCCAAGACCTGTTAGTCTATCTGCAACAAGAGAAATTAGCTTTTCTTTTCCTACAACATATGCCCCACTTGTAGCAATCCCTGCTCCTAAGTTTTTAATTAATGATCCAACTGTAATATCTGCTCCAACTTCAATTGGTTCTTTATCTGATACAAACTCACAGTAGCAATTATCTACCATTATAACAACTTCTGTATTTACTTTTCGTATTTCTTTTATTATATTTTCAACTTTATCAATTGTTAAACTTTTTCTAGTAGAATACCCTAAAGACCTTTGAATTTCAACTAATTTTATATCTTTTTTTGATAGTCTCTCCACAATTTTTTGTATATCAAATTCATTATCAACTAAATCTATTTGCTCATAATTTATGTTAAATGATTTAAGGGAACTTGGCGAAGGACTTTCTCCAATACCAATTATAGTTTGAAGTGTATCATATGGAAGTCCGGTTATGCTAAGCATTGTATCTCCAGGTCTTAAAATTCCTTGTAAAGTTACTGATAAAGCATGTGAACCCGAAATTAATTGTGAACGTACTAAAGCATCTTCTGCTTTGAAAACTTTACTATAAATTTCTTCGATTTTATCTCTTCCTGGTTCATCTATTCCATACCCTGTTGATGTATTTAGATGTGATGCAGATAAATTACATTCTTGCATTGCTTTTAAAACTTTTAATGAATTTATTTCACATATTTTATCAATTTTTTCAAACTCTGTCTTTATTTCTTTTTCAGTTTCAATTGAAAGTTCTTCTAATTTTTCACTTATTCCAAAATCTTTATACATTTTAATTTTATACCTTTCTTTACAGTTCACTATTAAGTATATTTAATATATTGGATAAAATATATTAGTTAACTGTAACAACCTTTCGTCCTAATTTAACACTTATCTTAGTTTTATCCAATCAGGATGACTCTGTTTTATCGTTTCACTATTTTCTGCCGCAATATATCTTTGTAATTTCAAAATATCTCCCATATCTATTGATTTATTGTCATTTACATCTCCTATTAAAATATGTGTTTCATCTAAAATCCATTTGGAATGTTTTAATCTAACTGCTTCACTATTTTTTGCCGCAATATGTCTCTGCATGATTAAAACATCTCCAATACCTATTTTGCCATCATCATTGAGATCTCCATATGAAATATTTATTGAATATGCTTTTTTACATGTAATATTTCCTTTTTCATCCTTAAACCATAAATAATAATCTTTGTCCTTAAATGTTGATAGCGTGACATTTACCTCTGTTCCTCCACCATTTTTAAATGTTCTCCATTGGTCATTACTCTCTGGAGCATTTTCTGTATTTGTATATGCCCAGTTGATTATTTTATTACTACATACCGCTGAAGCTTTTATTTCTATTTCATTTTCTTTCGTATTTGTAACTTCTATAGATGTTATCACCGGCTTACTGAACATATTTATATTAAAGTTTAATAATCCATTTCCATAATACTTGTCTTTTCCAATAGCTCCTAAATCTTCCGCATTTTCTTTTAATATCCTGTTGACCTGTTCTATTGTATAGCTTTTGTTTTCAGATTTTATCATAGCTATAGCTGAAGATATAAATGGTGACGCAAACGATGTTCATGAATTTTTTTTGTTATAATTATCAAGATCAACATTATAAATTGTATCTCCTGTATGATATGGTAAAGTTAGAGACTTTCCAGGTGCTACAAAATCTATGCTATTTCCATAATTTGAAAATGATGCAATTTCTTTATGTATTGTCGCTGCTCCCACAGCTATTGTATAATCACTGCTTGCTGGATAATAAACACTTTCTTCTCCATCATTTCCAGATGCACAAACTATCATAACACCAGAATCGTATATTTTTTTTATAGCTTGATCCAGAACTTGTCTTGAACCGGATGCTATTTCACTTTCTTTAATTCCCAAACTTAAATTAATAACATCAGCTTTATTTGCAATAGCATACATAGCTTCTATTACTCCTAATATGCTTCCTTCTCCTGTACTATCCATTGTTTTCATTGGAACTATTTTTACATTATTAGATGTAGATTCTGCAATTATTCCTGCTACCATTGTACCATGTCCACTATCATCTGTTATATCTGTATTTCTATTAATATAATTGTATGAATTTGTTAATTCTAGTCTGTCTGCAATGTTTTTATTTTTAAAAACCTCATGTGTTGTTCTTATTCCTGTATCTAATACTGCTACTTTTATATCTGGATTGTATTTGGCATGATTTAACTTATTCTTATATAATTCAAGTCCTGTATCAATAACTCCCCATGCAGTCTTTTCTTCAGGTGCCTCTAACGCCTTTGTAGTTATATCACTGACTTCGTTTTCTAAAATTGAAACTTTATAATCTTTTACAACATTTTCTACTACCTCATTTTCTTTTAAAATACTATATCCTTCTTTTGTGTCAACTGCATTTAAATAATGTATATTATACAAATCATCTGAAATTTTAACTACTGACTGTACATTTCCAGCATTTTCAATTTCTTCTATATTTGATGTCTTAATTAAAATAGTATTTGTTGAATAAGGATTTGTTATTTTTATATTTGATTCGTTTTTTTCTATATCTCCAACAATATTATCATCAATATATTTATATATCTCTTCATCAGAAAGATTATTTTCTTTATTATTTACTACATCGCTAATATTGGTCTTTTTTCCATCTATAGTTACACTTTTTTCTTCTAAGTCGAATTCTATATTGTATGTGTCTTCATTTATTTTATCTATAATAGTTTCTTTATTTGCATCTTTTCTTTGTTCTTGTATTTGATTTATTTTCTCGTAATCTTCTGCATTTTTAGTCAAATCTACATATAAAATTTTTTCTTCTCCTATAGTAATTTGATTATTCTCAGTAGCTATTATTTTTCTTTCAATATTGCTATTTTTATTTAATAAATTTAATGATATAATTATTCCAAAAGATATTCCTAAACTAATAAAAATACATAAAACTACTAGTTTAAAGTTTGAGCTTTTTTTTGATTTATTCATTATTCTTTTCCTTTCAACTTTAACATAATCCTTATTAATATTATCATATAAATCAATTTTTTTCAAGAATAAACATAAAATAAGCCCTTTCAATGTTACAGTTCACTACGAGCCATATTTGATATATAGGATAAAATATATTAATTCTCTCAAAAATGCTCGTTCGAGCTAATCTTCGGAGAAATTCTACTAAAAATTTATGGCACCCTTCCAAGGCAAGCTTGAACTCTTTCCATAAATTTTTATAGAATTTCTAACTCGATTACTCTCAATGCGCTTTTTTCGAAAATTAATATATTTTATCCTAAGTTAATATGTTTTGAACTGTAACATTGAAAGGGCTTATTCAAAAAAAGAGAGGTTTCCCTCTCCTTTAGTCTATTCTTCAGCATTAACTTCTTCTTCATTTTCTTGCTCTTTTTCCACATCAATAGCTATATCTTGATATTTCTTCATACCAGTTCCAGCTGGAATTAACTTACCAATAATTACATTTTCTTTTAATCCAACTAAATCATCTTCTTTTCCTTTTATAGCTGCTTCTGTTAAAACTCTTGTTGTTTCTTGGAAAGAAGCTGCTGATAAGAAGCTATCTGTTGCAAGAGATGCTTTTGTTATTCCTAGTAAAACTCTTTTTCCTTTTGCAGGTCTTAGTCCTTGTTCTTCTATTTTAGCGTTTTTGTCTGCAAATTCATACATATCTACTAGTGTTCCAGGGAACATATCTGTGTCTCCATTGTCTTCTATTCTAACTTTTTTAAGCATTTGTCTTGCAATTAATTCAATATGTTTATCATTTATATCAACACCTTGGTTTCTATAAACTTTTTGAACCTCTGTTGTTAAATATTCAAATACACCTTCTGGACCTTTTATAGCAAGAATATCTGCAGGGTTTAAAGATCCTTCTATTAAGGCATCTCCTGGCTCTACCATATCTCCATCTTTTACCTTCATTTTTGGTCCATATGGAATAGTATAAGATTTAGACTCTGTTTTATTTGTTATAATAGCTTCTTTTTTCTTCTTTGTTTCTTTAATTTTAACTTTACCTGCAATTTCTGTCATAACAGCTAATCCCTTTGGCTTACGAGCTTCGAATAACTCTTCTACTCTTGGTAAACCTTGAGTAATATCTGTACCAATAGCGCCACCAGCATGTTTTGTATTCATTGTAAGCTGTGTTCCTGGCTCACCAATTGATTGAGCAGCAACTATTCCTATTGTTTCACCAATTTCAACTTTGTTATGTCTTGCTAAGCTCATACCATAGCATTTTTGACATACACCATGTTTTGAATGACATCCTAGAACAGAACGAACTTCAACTTTTTCTATTCCAGCATCTACAATTTTATCTGCTAATTTTTCTGTAATCATAGTTTCAGTATCAACTATAACTTCTTTAGTTTTTGGATCTATAATATCTTTTACTGGATATCTTCCAAGTAATCTTTCTTGAATTGGCTCTATTAATTGATTTCCGTCTTTTATGTCATATACTATTAATCCTTCATTTGAACCGCAGTCAGGTTCTCTTACAATTATTTCTTGAGCAACATCAACTAATCTTCTTGTTAAATATCCTGAGTCAGCTGTTCTTAAAGCTGTATCTGCAAGACCTTTACGTGCTTGGTGAGAAGAAATAAAGTATTCAAGAGCATCCAATCCCTCTGCAAATGATGCTTTTATTGGAATTTCAATAACTTTACCTGTTGTTCCAGCCATAAGTCCTCTCATACCTGCAGCTTGTCTTAATTGGTTAATATTACCTCTTGCTCCTGATTCAACCATTAAGTTGATTGGATTTAAAGGATCAAGATTATCTTCTAATGCTTTTCCTACATCTATTGTCGCATCATTCCATATATTAACAACAGATTTAAATCTTTCATCTTCTGTAATTAAACCTCTTCTATATTGTTTTCTTACATTAGCAACTCGTTCTTCTGCTCTTTCAATAATGTCTTTTTTCTCTTTTGGAACTTTAACATCTTCCATAGAATATGTTAGTCCTGATC
>CAYTEX010000079.1:0-5869 GCA_964437015.1 uncultured Clostridium sp.
GAGAATAATGCATTTATTAAAGGTATTGCATCTATTTGCATTTTTGCTGCCTTTTCTGTTTCTTTATTGAAAAAGCTATAACACATATCATGAGTATATTTAGGTTTAACATTTGAAAGAACTGATATTACTCCAAATCCGCCTAATGATAATATTGGGATTATTTGGTCATCATTTCCAGAATAAATATTTAAGTTATCTTTGCATAAATTAATTATTTTTGCTATTTGAGATAAATCTCCGCTGGCTTCTTTAATTGCAACTATATTTTCAATTTTGGATAATTCTAATGCTGTTTCAGGTTTGATGTTTACACCTGTTCTTCCTGGTACATTATATAATATTATAGGTAGTGTAGTATTTTTTGCTATTTCTGTATAATGCATTATTAAGCCATTTTGAGTTGTTTTATTATAATATGGTGTTACAACTAAAACTCCATCAACTCCGATTTTCTGAACTTTTTTGTTCATTTCTATAACTGCTTTTGTATTGTTTGAACCTGTTCCTGCAATAATAGGAATTCTGCCATTTGAAACCTTAACTGCACATTCAATTGTTTTTAGTCTTTCTTCTTCTGTCATAGTAGCCGCTTCTCCAGTTGTTCCACAAACTATTATGCTATCAACTTCATTTTTAATTTGTTCTTCTACAAGTTTGGCAAATTCTTGTAGGTTTACACCTTGTTCATCAAAAGGTGTTGCTATTGCTGTTCCACATCCTTTAAATATAATTTTTTTCATAGCGTTTTACGCTCCTTTTATTAATTTATTAATACTAATTATATTTATAAAACGTATTAAAAATGAATAATCGCTTATTCTTTTTTAATATATCATATGTATATTAAATTTTCAAGTTTTATTTATAATGCAGTGAAGTATGATGTAAGAAGTTGTTACACTTCACTATCATATTAAGTATGGATAAAATATATTAATTTACGAGAAAACGCGCATTGAAAGTAATTGAGTTAGAACTTCTAAAAAGTTTTTGGAAAATGTTCGCGCCGAACGTTAGTGAGGGCTAAGTGAAAGGGTGCCAAAAAAATTTTGTAGAAGTTCTTCGAAAATTAACTTGAACGAGCATTTTTGAGAAAATTAATATATTTTATCCCTATTTAACATGTTATCTAACTGTAACAACTTCTTACATCTTTTGAAAATGTATCAAAGATTTATCTCATACACTTATATTAATTCCTCTTGCAACTATACCTGCCATATTTTCTATTAATTCATCAATTTCTTTTGGAGTTACTATCATATTATAATCACTTGGATTTAATGCTTCCTTTATTTCCTCGTAATTGTCTTTTGCTTTTAGTTTATTCAAATACTCATTAGATTTTGCCTCTTCTTGAAGTTTGGTTATAAACAAATCTAAACAATCATTAACAAGTACCGCACTTTCTACAACTGTCGGAATCCCTATTGCAATAACAGGAATTCCTAATGTTTTTTTGGATAATTCTTTTCTTGTATTTCCAACACCTGCTCCAGGAACTATTCCGGTATCTGACAACTGTATCGTACTACTTATTCTTTCAATGCTTCTAGAAGCTAATGCATCAATTACTATTAACATTTTTGGTTTAGTCATATTAATTATGCCTTCTAGTATTTCTAAAGTTTCAATTCCAGTAGTTCCCAAAACTCCTGGTGAGATAGCACTAACTGGTCTTGCATTTTCGTCTATATATTGTGGTAAATACTTTATTATATGCCTTGTTACATCGATGTCATTAACAACTTTTGGTCCTAAAGAATCTGGTGTTACATATATATTTCCAAGACCTGCAACTAATATTTCCTCTTTTTTTCCTATATGTTTATCAATAATTGGTTTTAATTCATCTGATAGTGTCTCTGCAGATTTTTGGATTTGTTCTTCATCAGCCATTCTCAATTTTTTAATATCAACTGTAATATAATCTCCTATTGGTTTACCTATTGCTTGTTCCCCATTTTCATTTGTAATTTTAACTCTTGAGACTTTTAAATTTTGGTCTATTTCTAATTCTTCTGTTTCAATACCGTCAATTTTTTCTAGATTGTTATTTTTTTGAAAAATATCTCTTCTTTCTACAGCTAAATCTGTTCTAAAATTAAACATAAAAAAACCTCCAATACTTTTATTATTGGAGATTTTTTATTTTTTATTCTTTTTTAGAATATTCCCACAATATTTTCATTTTCATCAAGATAAATATTTTCTGCTGCCGGAATTTTTGGGAGTCCCGGCATTGTAAGAATTTTACCGCTATAAACAACAATAAATTCTGCACCATTTTTTAGTGCTACATCTCTAACTGTAATTTCAAAAGGTTCTTTACATTGTAGGTTCTTTTCATCATCAGATAATGAATATTGAGTTTTTGCAATACAAATCGGAAAATCTGATTTTCCTAATTTTTCAATTTTATCGATATTTATTAATGCATCTTCTAAGAAGTTAACTTTACTTGCTCCATATACTTGAGTTGCTACTTTTTCTATTTTAGTTTTTATTGAATCTTTATCTTCATATATAAATCTGAACTCTGATTTTTTATTGGCCAAATCTACTATTTTTTCTGCTATATCTGTTGCTCCTTCTCCACCTTTTGCCCATCCTTCAACTAAACTAACCTCTATATTCTTTTTATTTAAATTATTTCTTACATATTCAATTTCATCTTCTGTATCTGTATTATATTTGTTTAAAGCTACTATTACATTTAGTCCATATTCATCTTTAATATTATGTACATGTTTAAGTAAGTTTTCCATACCATTTTCTAAAGCTTCTTCATTTGCTTCAAATATTTTATCTTTTAAAGCTCCACCGTGGTATTTTAAAGCTTTTATTGTTGCTACAATAACAACTACATTTGGAACTAATCCTGTTTTTCTACATTTTATGTCTAAAAATTTTTCTGCTCCAAGATCTGATCCAAATCCTGCTTCAGTAACAACATAGTCACCCAACTTTAATGCAAGCTGTGTCGCTCTAATCGAATTACATCCATGTGCAATATTTGCAAATGGACCACCATGAATTAGACATGGAGTGTGTTCTAAAGATTGTACTAAATTTGGATTAATTGCCTCTTTTAATAAAACTGTCATAGCTCCATCTGCCTTTAAATCTTTTGCATAAACAGGTTTATCTTCTTCATTATATCCTATAATAATGTTTCCTAATCTTCTGCGTAAATCTTTTAGATCCTTTGATAAGCATAGTATAGCCATTATTTCAGATGCAACTGTTATATCAAATCCATCTTCTCTTGGAACAGTTCTTTTTTCTCCTGAAAGCCCTGTTTCAACCTTTCTTAATTGTCTATCATTTAAGTCAAGGCATCTTTTCCAAGTAACTTTTTTTATTTTTAATTCATTTCCAAAATAAATATGATTATCTATCATAGCAGCTAATAAATTGTTCGCTGATGTTATTGCGTGTAAGTCTCCTGTAAAGTGTAGGTTTATATCTTCCATTGGTGCAACTTGAACTTTTCCTCCGCCAGTTGCTCCACCTTTCATTCCAAAAACAGGTCCTAGTGATGGTTCTCTTAAAGCTAATACTGCATTTTTATTTATTTTGTTTAGTCCATCAGCTATAGCTATTGATACTGTAGTTTTTCCTTCTCCCATTGTAGTTGGGTTCATTGCTGTTACTAAAATTAACTTTCCATCTTTATTGTTATTTAATCTCTCAAAGGCATTTTGATTAATTTTTGCTTTAAATTTCCCATATTGTTCTATTTCTTCATCTTGTAACCCACATTTTTCTGCTATTTTGTTTATATTTTCAAGTTTAGTATTTCTTGCAATTTCAACGTCCGTCATTTTTTTCTCCTTTCATTTTTTATATTTCATTTACGTTATTACTTTGGGTATTATTTTCTAATTCACTTCTATTATCTTTTGTTGTTTCATCTGTTATACTATTGGTAGTATTATTTGTTTTTTCATCTGCTATTTCATCTACTGTATTATTTATTTTTTTATCTGATGTTTCATTTACAGTGCTGTTCGTTTTTTCATCTGATGTATTGTTCTGAACTGTATTCTCTTCTTCCTGAGGTTGATTTGTTTGAGCTACTGTATTTTCACTGGTACTATTCTCTTTATTAGTAGTGTTGTTATTTTGCTCATTATTTTTTTTATTTATGTCTTCATTTTCTGTATTTCTTGTTTCAACATAATTATTCCAAGGATTTCTTGAATCTGGATCTGTTGGATCCCAGTTTCTGCAGACTTCATTTGATGATATTTTTCTTGCAGAAGGCTTTCCAAGTGGTCCTGGATCAGATGAACCATAAAATTCAACATAAGTTCCACTTGCACAATTACTGTATACCCACATAGCATCTGCAACTGTTAATCTTATACATCCTGCTGATGCTTTTGTTCCAAGCTTATCATATGCAACATATTTTAGAGTATCTGGTGAATTGGTAGCATAGGGAACTGAATGAAATAATATATGTCCTGTTATTCTAGAACAATATTGTCCATATACTCCACCATTTAACATATGCCATCTATATTTGCTACTCATTCTATAAACCCCAGAATGTGGTGTCGCTGTACCTGTTGAACATACCATTGCTTTTACAGGAGTTGTGTAATTTCCCTCACTATCTTTGGTATATGCTGTAACTACATTTGCGATATAGTTTATCTTTAAATAATATTGTACAGTATTATCTTTTTTTATTTCCTCTTTTTTTTCAACCTTTGTTTCTTCTGCATCTTCATCCCAACTTGTATCTTCTGGATTTATTTCTTCAGAAATTACATCTTGATTCTCGTTTTTTACTTCAATATTTTCGTTTATATTATTCGTAACATCTACTATTTCTGTATATGTAGCTTTTGATTGATATTTTTTTGAATTCTTATTCTTAAATATTAATGTTATTGTAAATATAGTTAGAATAGTTACTACCACTAATAATAAAATCGCTATTCTTTTATTATTAAAAAACACATTTTTCATATTAATTTACCTATCTTTTATTTTCGAATTTATTCTATCATTTATTTCTTTTACAGTCAATAATTTTCAATATTATCTTCTAATAAAACTCATTACTTACGTGAATAAATTTCGTAAGAATAATAAAAACGAAAAAAGCTGATATTCTATCAGCTCCTATTTTATTATTGATTTTACAAAAACGTTTTAAGCTTCTCCACACTATCTTCTTGCATTTTTACGAAGTCTCCAAGTAATGTATGAATATCTGTATTTATACTTGGATTTTGATTTAATAATCTTCTGCCTTCAATTATCCCCATATTGGTTCCATTTAATAGCAACTCTGAAAGATTTGAATTACTTTTATCATTCATTGCCTTCATTTGAGTCCCCCACCAAGTCATAATCTTATTCATTGGACTTGTTTCATGCGGATCTTTTTCATAAGTATAATTTGAATATAAATTATTAGCTCTTTCTGAGATTTCCTGATATTTACTGTATTCAGCATTTAAGGTTTTTCTAAAGTTTTCATCTCCTACTTTTTTCTCAATAAACTCTATAGCATCCATTCCCATTGTTGCACCTTTGTTAACTTCATCTAGAACATTTAAATCATTTTGATCTAAGCTCATTTTAATTATCCTCCTCCAAAAAATTATTATTATTATGTGCTAAATTTCGAAAAAAATTCAAAAAAATATAAAAAACTCTTGACAATCACATAAAAAAATAGTATACTAAATAGCGTTAAAAGTAATGGTCGTTTAGCTCAGCTGGGAGAGCATCTGCCTTACAAGCAGGGGGTCATAGGTTCGAGCCCTATAACGACCACCATTATTTTTATACGGCCTGGTAGTTCAGTTGGTTAGAATGCCGCCCTGTCACGGCGGAGGTCGAC
>CAYTEX010000080.1:0-5848 GCA_964437015.1 uncultured Clostridium sp.
GATTTTTCGCAAATATTTTCAAAAGTTTCCTGCATATCTTCTTTTGTAATACTTGATGATAAATTAATTAATTCTTGTCCAATTTTTATTGATAAAATTCCACTACTTCTCAATCTTATTTCTTCGATAAGATTTTCTTTAGATTTATTTTTGGATATGTATAAATCAATAATATTTTGAATACTTTTTGAAAAATATTCAATAACCTCTGTTAACATTTTTCCTCCTTTGTTTAAATTAGGACCGGGTACTTTTTTGCATGTTTAAATTGGGACCCGGTCCTTTTTTGCACATGTTAATTTGGGACCGGGTCCCAATTTAAACCAATTTACAGGCAATACAAAAAAACAGCATATAATATAAATTACTATATTATATGCTGTTTCTATTTTTTTAGAACTTTTTTAATATCTTAAATACATTTCTGTACTTAGCTCTAGGACTTTTTTTAATTTTACATTTTACATTTTACTTCTTACTTTTTTGCCGTATTCTTTTACTATTCTTCCCAGTTGTGATATACATTCATTACATCATCTAAATCATTTAAGCTATCTATTAATTTTGTCATCTTCTCTCCACCATGTTCATCTAATGTAACAGTTGTTGATGGTACCATTTGAACTGATGCCTCTAAAAATTCAATTCCTAGGCCTTCTAAGCTTTCTCTAACTGAAGAAAAGTCTGATGGTGTAGTTGTTATTTCGTATATATCATCTCCTGTTTCAAAATCTTCTGCTCCAAATTCTAATGCCTGCATCATTAGGTCTTCTTCTGATATTTTACATGTTTCTTTTTCTATTATAATTACACCTTTTTGGCTAAACATATATGCTACGCATCCTGTTGTCCCAAGATTTCCGCCTGCTTTATCAAACGCATGTCTAACATCAGCTGCTGTTCTATTTTTATTATCTGTACTTGCTTCTACAATTACGGCTACTCCATTTGGTCCATATCCTTCATATGTTATCTCTTCGTAATTAGCTGTACTTCCTTCTCCTGATGCTTTTTTTATAGCATTATTTATTGTATCATTTGGCATATTGGCTGCTTTACATTTTGCAATTACATCTTTTAATTTAGAATTTCCTGCTGGATCAGGTCCACCTGCTTTAACTGCAACTAATAGTTCTCTTCCTAATTTTGTAAATATTTTTCCTCTGGCAGCATCTGCTTTTCCTTTCTTTGCTTGAATGTTATTCCATTTGCTATGTCCTGACATGACAAATTCCTCCTCTTTTATTTTGTCTTTACGTTTTTATATTATAACATAATTAACTTATTTTGTGTAGCATTTTATATACAAAATTTATTTTTTTCTTTTCATTAATAAATAATTTCTTGTTTCTATCATTGTTGGATGAATAAGACCATTTTCTTCTATTATTCTTTCTGTAACAAAATTTATAATTAAAATAATTGCTTGATCTATATCAGTCTTTGCCGTTTCTCTCCATATTTCAAGTTTTTCAAATGGCTTTCTTGTTTCTTCTATTTTGTCCGCAACATAGATTATTTTTGCTAACATATCCATATTGTAATATGCTGCTGTATGATATTTTATTGCATTTTGAATTTGTTCATCAAAACCATATTTTTCTTTTACAATAATTGCTCCAATTATGCCATGCAATAGTCTTGTATTTCTTTTTTGTATTTCATCTAAAATTATGTTATTATGTTTTGCAATTTCAAAAGCTTCTTCATCTGAAATTTCTTTTGCAATATCATGTGTTAGTCCTGCCAAAGCCGCTCTGTCTTCGTCTTCTCCATATATTTTTGCAAGTTCTATTGCTTTATTCATAACACCAATTGAATGATTATATCTAAATTCTGATAAGAAATCTTTTAAATCTACTTTTATTTTTTCTATTAATTCTATAGTTTCTTTTTTCATTTTACAACACTTTCTATATTTTGAAGCTCAAATCTATATTTTTGCTTTACATCTGGATATTTATTATGATCTACTTCTGACAAAAACATATCTTTTGGTCTAATCCATAGTGAACAGTCTCCATATAGTCTTCTATATACAACATATTCTTCTTTTGTTTCACTATGAATAGCAATATCTTCAACCAAATAATAGTCTCCTTTAAAATGTTTATATATACCATTTATCTTTAATTCATTCATACTGTTAAATGTCTCCATTAATATTATTCTTCTGGCTCTATGTCTTCTTCGCTATCTTTAGGAAGTTCTTCACCTAAACTTTGTTCAAATGCCTTTTCAAAATTTTCTCTAACTTTCTTTTCAACTTCTTCTAGTACTTTTGGATTATCCAATAAATATTTTTTAACATTGTCTCTACCTTGACATAGTCTTTCTCCTTTGTAGCTAAACCAAGATCCGCTTTTTACAATTATGTCTAAATTAACTGCCATATCAACAATATTTCCTATTTTTGAAATACCTTCACTGTAAATTAAGTCAAACTCAGCTTCTCTAAAAGGTGGTGCCACTTTATTTTTAACAACTTTTACTCTTACTCTGTGACCTTGTACTTCTCCATTTTGTTTTATTTGTTCTATTTTTCTAATATCAAGTCTTACAGATGAATAGAATTTAAGTGCACGTCCACCTGTTGTTGTTTCTGGGTTTCCAAACATTACTCCAATTTTTTCTCTTAATTGGTTTATAAATATTAAAACTGTTTTAGATTTATTTATTGCTCCTGTAAGTTTACGAAGTGCTTGTGACATAAGTCTTGCTTGAAGTCCCATGTGTGAATCTCCCATATCACCATCTATTTCAGCTTTTGGAACCAAAGCTGCAACAGAGTCAACAACTATAACATCTAAAGCTCCGCTTCTAACTAAGCTTTCTGTTATTTCTAGTGCTTGTTCTCCAGTGTCTGGTTGAGATACAATTAAGTTGTCAATATCTACTCCTAATTTTCTTGCATGTGCAGGATCTAATGCATGCTCTGCATCTATAAATGCTGCTTCTCCTCCTAGTTTTTGTGCTTCTGCAACAACAGATAAAGCAAGTGTTGTTTTACCAGATGATTCTGGTCCATATATTTCAATTATTCTTCCTCTTGGAAGTCCACCAACTCCTAGTGCCATATCTAAACTTAATGCTCCAGTTGGTACAACATCTATTTCCATTGCTTTAAAATCTCCAAGTCTCATAACAGAGCCTTTTCCAAATTGTTTTTCTATTTGGCTTAATGCTACATCTAGTGCTTTTCTTCTTTCATTATTTTCTGCCATTATTTTTTCCTCCTTAAATTTTATAAACTTTTGTTTGATGTTTTTTATAATACACTACAAACATTTTTTTGTCAATATTTTTTTTTAAAATTTTTTTTATTGAGTATACCATTCCCCTATATTATAAAACATACTGTACCAATTTGCCTTGATTTCTCCAACTAAATTTGTATTTTTTAGTGCTAAAATTTTATTCCTAGCTATTCCTATATAAGGAACCTCTTCTTCGTATATTTCATATAATCTTTGATATTTTGTTTTAAGCTCATTTTCATCTGTATTATTTGAAACAAAGCTCATTATTTCATTTACTTCTTGATTATTATAATTTGCTAAATTATTATATCCAAAATACGTATTTAAATCAGGTGCAATAGGCTGTTCTATTGAACAAAGCATCATATCATAATTTACATTGTTTAAATATGAATTATATAAATTATCATCTGCATAAATTATATTTATAATAATTCCTTGCTCTTGTAGTTGATATTTAATATTTTCAGCAGCTCTGCATCTTGTACCATCAGAAGCTCTTACTACCAAATTTAATTCAATTACGCTTGTCCTGTAATTTTCATACTTTTGCCAAGTCCCATTTTTTTGATTCCAGCCGGCACTTGTTAGTAAATTCCATCTTTCATCTAAATTATAAAAATTATCTTCTTGTTCATCTACTAAATAGTTCCCCTTATTTAAAGGAAAATTAGAAATAGCATACATATTACCATAAGAATTATCAATTACTGCTTGCTTATCTAATGATGCTCTTATTGCCTTTCTTACATTAACATCTGACAAAAACTTATTATTTGTATTTAACGCTAAAAAAACATACTCTCTTCCTTCTATTTCTGTGGTATCATATCCAATAGTTCCTACATAATTTTGATAGTTTAGATTTTCTGTATTAATTAAGTCTATATTTCCCATTTTAAACGCATTATACATTTCAGCAACTGTAGTATACAAATTTATTGTAATTTCCTCAATTGTTGAATTTTGCTCTTTATTCCACCAATTTTCGTTTTTTCCAAGCACAATGGTATTATTTGTTACTTCAGCAATTTTAAATCTACCTGTAGTTGTTGGGGCTTTGTTTTTTTCTGTATTCCAAAAATCTGTATCTGCATAATATGAATTGCTTAATATTGGAAAATTAAGGTAATACTCAAAATTTTTTATTTCTGTTGATAATATAATTTTTAGTGTATAATTATCTATTATGTCTACTTCTTGTATTGAGCCTACACTTTTTGAATATACTGAATTTGAGTTTTCTTTTAACTTATCTATTGTAAATTTAACATCATCACTAGTAAATTTGCTTCCATCTGACCATTTTACTGCTTGTCTTAATTTAATTATATAAGTATTTCCTGACATTTTAGCACACTCTTTAGCCAAAATATAATTTAATTTGTAATCGTCTGTAATACCGATAAGTGGTTCATATATTAATGTATCAATATCTTGTACTTTTTTATTTGAAGTAATTATTGGATTTATAGTATCAAAATTAGAAATTGCAAGCGTCATTTCCTTTCCTTTATTTACTTCTCCAATAGCTAAAGTTGCAGTTGAATTATTTTCATCCACTGATTTATTTTGAAATTTTACTCTGTAAATTGCAAATCCAAGAATAATGATTATAAACAATATAAAAATATATCCAAAAATATTGTTTCTCATAAAAACTTCCTTTTCTAAATTAAAACTACCTTTGTATTATATATTATTTTTTAGAAATGTCAAGAAAACTAATTAAATTTCCACAATTAAAACCAGGGACAGTCCCTTCCAAAAAATGTAACTGTCCCCAATGCAAAAAAGCATGATAAAAATCTCTGGTACTAGTGACTTATTCTTTGATTCTAAATAAAAATTTTACAATTCCTTTTAATGCTTTTGGAACTTTCTTTACAACAATTGTCATTTTATGTACCTCCCTTTTCTGAAATTTTTTTTACTTTCCAATATTTAGCAAGCTAGCCACATAAAGCCAACTGCTATCACTATTAAACCTATTAATATTAACCATCCTGTGATTGGAAGTAATAGTACCATTAGTATTCCCAATCCTAACCCTATAAAGCATACACCTAATGTCTTTTTTAAAAACCCTTTCATTTATTAATTCACCCTCTCTTAAGGCATAAGTTATTTTTAAAACTTTTTACCTCCAACAACTTTACTATTATTGTATGTAATTTTGTAGATTATTGTTACCTTTTGACAAATTTAAAATTACTATATATAATAAGCTATATAGCGTGCTACAGGTACTATAGGGGTTTAGCATGATATTATTTTCAAAAAAATAGCAATATCATTTCTATTATATGTTATTTCACAGCTATACAAAAGCCCGGTTTCTGTAGCAAGAAGGGAATAAAAAAATGACTAAAGTTCAAATAAAAAAATTAATTAATATATTAAGAACAACTTATCCAGATGCTAAATGCAGCCTAGATTTCTCTACTCCGTTTGAGTTAGTAGTTGCTGTTATGCTTTCTGCACAATGTACAGATGAAAGAGTCAATTTAACAACTCCTGCTCTATTTAAAAAATGTAAAACTATTGAAGATTTTGCAAATATTGATATTAAAGAATTGGAAAATTTA
>CAYTEX010000081.1:0-2717 GCA_964437015.1 uncultured Clostridium sp.
TTATCAACCCTATATACTTTAACTCCTTTGTCTAATTCATAATATGGTGTGTTTCCATCTCTGTATGTAACAACTGTAACTTCGTGTCCATCTTTAATAAGTCTTTTTGATAAATCATTTACAACCCTTGCTATTCCTCCTACAATTCTTGGTGGATATTCCCAAGTTAACATTAAGATTTTCATTCTTAATACTTCCTTTCATTTATTTTCTTAAGTGCTTTTTACATTTTTCTACATTTTCCTCTATTTTATACAAACATTCGAAAAATGTAAATACTTTTTTATGATTTTTTAAAAAATATTATCTAAACTGAATGAATATTTATCTGTCTTATGGTTTAATACCAAATTTTTTTATTTTCATTTATTGCTAAATTATAGTCTTTTGTTTTTATTAGGCTTTTACATATTTTCCGTTAATTTATATAATTTAATTTTAATTAATAAAAAAAGAGTCATTCTTTTTCAGAACAACCCCAATAATAAACAAAAAAATATCTAATTTTTAATATCTTTCATTCAAATTGTTAAATTCTTAATACATTATACTGGAACTTTGTAGTAAACTAGCTTTATTTACTAATCTATAATTGGATATCTTCTTGTTGATTTTCATTTAATTTCGCCATTTTTTGATAAATTTGTTTTTCTTGTTCCTCTAGTTTTCTTTGTATATTTGTAATTATACCCATTTTAGCTTGTAATCCCATATTGGCAATTGCTTGGTATGTGTTTTTCCCAGAATCTTTTACACTTGTAGCACCTATTATAATTCAATCTCTTGCTGATGCAATTCTGTTTACAGCTCCATTTTTAATATTTGTTGCTATCTGTACTGCACCGTCTCTCACATTTTCTGTCATTTGTGTTATGCCTTCTCTTGCATCACTTATTTTTTCTGTTGCAGAATTCTTTAAATTTACAGCACCTTGAATTATAGCATTTTTTCTAGCTACTATCTCATCTTTGGTAACCATCCCAATAATTTGTGCAGTTTCAGCTTTATCTGCGACCCAATCTTTTCCAGCTTTTATCGTCCCTTTAATTTTGTCACCTAACTCCAATCCATATATTTGTGCTGTTTCAGCCTTGTCGCTAATAAAATCTCTAGCAATCATAGCTTCAATTTTTGCTGTATCTATACCATCTTTTATTCCATTAGAAATATTATCTTTAGTAGTATGTATATTTCTTATAACTTCCTCTTTTTTGGTTGCAAGTTGTTCAGCGTATTTATCAACTTTTTCTGCAACTGCATTTGCTAATTCATTCTTAGTATTTATTAAGTTATTTTCAAAACTTGTCATTCTTGCCTCAATATTTGCCTTTACATTAGGTATATGAGTATCTTTAATTTCAGTAACTGTATCTTTTAATGGATCTACTGCATTTTTTACAAATTTTTTTGTTCCACTAAATTTACTAAATATTGAGCCTAAAACTTTTTGCACTATATTTTGTTTTTGAACTTTAGATAAGGCCATATTTTTTGTAAATTTAACTGTATTGATTGCATTATCACATCTCTCTCTAATGTTTGCTTTTTCCTCTTTACATTCTTGAATTATTGTTAGTTGATTTTTCATTTGTTCTAAAACGCCCTTTGCAACTGTCTTCACTTCCTCTGGTTGATTATTTTTTTTAAGCTCTTGTATTCCTTCTATCCCAGCCACAGCACTTTTGTAATCTCCATTTGCAAGATCTATTTTTACATTTTTCAATTTCTTTTTAGTTTCTTTATCCATTTCCTTCACTTGTCCCTGTGCTTTCAATATCGTTGGTATAAAATTGGCTACTAAAGAAATAAAATCAATTTGTGCATCACTTTGTTTTTCCTCTACATCTTTAAGTTCATTATTAAAATAATCTACTACCTGTCCCATCCTTTTTTTATATTTTTCTAATATTCTATCAACATTTGCTGTTTCACCTTCATATTCTGTTGTTATTTTTACTATCTTTACACCAAACTCATTTCTTTTTTCACTTAAAAAATCACTAGCATCTTTAACCAATCCTGAAATTTTGTTTTCCATTTCTATATTAAATAATTTTGCATTACATTTTACTATTGTTGCTTGATTATTGGCTAATTCTTTTAACATTTCTAATATTTCATTAGCATTTTTTTCATCCATCTTTTCCACTCCTTTTTATTCTTCAGTAACATTGTTAAAAATATTTATTATTTTTTCAATAATTTCATTTTCCTTTTTTTCTGCTTGATTCTTTATTTTACTTATTTCTTCAGTTGAAAGTTTATCCCAATTAATCACTTTTCCATCTATAATATCTGTATTAAAAGTTTCTTCCATAATATATCCCCCATTTCTTTTAATATACTCTCTAAATACTTTTATATTATATGTTTACAATAATTCTGTCAATAGAATATATTTTTCGTACTTTCTGTTTTTATTTATATTTCCGCATTCAGGAGATTATTTCATTTTTTTATCATTTTCATTACATTTTTGTTACATTTTATCATTAGTACTATATATTTTAAGCTTATTTTTATCTGAAGTTCGAAATTAAACTAATAAAAAAATTGAATTTTACAAGATATAAAAAATTTTTGTAATTATATACAAATATAAAAAATAATACTTTTTATGATTTTTTAAAAAATATTATCTAAACTAAATGAATATTTATCTGTCATGTGGTTTAATACAAATATTGTTTTTTCAATTTCATTTATTGCTAAATTAT
>CAYTEX010000081.1:2727-5728 GCA_964437015.1 uncultured Clostridium sp.
CTTTTGTTTTTATTAGGCTTTTGCATGATGTATAAGTTGTTTCGACTTTTTCTATCTCTTCATGTTCAATATAGTATGATAATTTATGGTGAACTTCATCTATTTTAAATTGAATTTTATCTATTTGCTCATTTGCCTCGCTATATGATTGTTGTAGCAATTTTTCTTCAAGAATATTTAACTCATTTGTTAATGAATTTACGTTTTTTTTGGTAAAATTTTGTGTTATAAAATGTCCAACCAATACTGTAATTACAATTACAATTATAATAGTTATTTCTTTATACATAAGTATTCTCCTATAATAAATTTATTGTCCTGTAATTTTAGTAAATATTACGACTTAACTCTTCGTTGAGAAAATATTTGTCCTTTTCCGTCTATAGTTACAATTAAAGCTTCTTCTGGTTTATACCCAAATTTTAAAACCTCTTTTTTTAGCCAATTATAATTTTTGCCTAAAATTTTTAAGTTATCTGTCATTATTTTTCCATCCACAACTAAGTCGTAGGGTAATCCTTCATACTCAGGATTAATTCCAAAATCTTCTGGAATTGTGTTTCTTTTATTTGGTTTTTCTATAACACTAATTTGTCCATTGGTTTCTAAAATAGCATATTCTACATCTGATATATTTACTATATTTTTATCTCTTAATCTTTCCTGCAATTCGTTTAGTGTAAACCTCTCCTTTTTTAGTGCTTTTTCATCTATTTTCCCCCTATATATTAGTATTTGAGGCTTTCCACATATTATTTCTCTTGCTTTCATGCTTTTTAAATTTATAGTTGATATTAGTAAATGCATAACCAGTAGTCCAAGTATTGGAACAATTCCATTTGATATTGGAACTCCTGTATCTGTCATTGGAATAGAAGCAAGGTCTGCAATCATAATTGCTATTGCAAGTTCAAAAGGCTGAAGCTGACCAATTTCTCTTTTTCCCATTAAACGCATAACCACTAATACAATAATATATAAAACAATCGCTCTAAAAAAAATTATTAGCATAAATTGACCTCCGCTTCAAAACGTATAATTTTATCATTTGCAAAAATTATGATTTTATGCTTTTTGAATAAAAAAAAAATTATTGTAAACAATATGAATATATATGGAATTTTTTTTCCTAGAATATAAAAAAAGAGAACTTAATAAAAGGAGGATAAACTTATGTCAGAAGCTCAAAGTAGAACAAATGAATCATCAGGCACAAGTACAGTCTTGCAAATAGTAGGTAGACTCATAGCTGCAGCTGTTGTCTTGGCTGTAACTGCATTTTTTACACCTGGATTCACTATAAATAATATTTGGACATTAGCTATTGCAACTTTAGTTTTAGCTGTAATGGATTACTTACTAACAAGATTTACAGGTTTAAACGCTAGTCCTTTTGGTAAAGGTTTTGTAGGATTTGCTTTAGCTGCAATTACATTATATGTTACTCAATTTTTTGTTGCAGGGTATTCTATTTCTTGGATGGCTGCTATTATTGGGGCGTTGATATATGGGGTAGTAGATTATTTCATCCCCGGAAACTAGTTTAAAAAATAATTGGCAAATTTCGTTGTTAAACCTATAAGTAATCATATTAATTTAATTGTTTCTGCAATTTAAAAATTATCATTAAAAAAAATAAGAAAAATCAAAACTGATTTTTCTTATTTTTTAGGTTCTATTCTTTTCTCAACTATTTCATTTTTGTTTTTATATATTGAATTTTCTTTTACATATCCTCTTACACAAGATAATGGATAAATATTTGAACATTTTCCGATTATTGTTCCTGGGTTTAGTACAGAATTGCATCCCACTTCTACATTGTCTCCAAGCATAGCACCAAATTTTTTCAAATTTGTTTCTATTTTTTTGCCATCATATGTAACCATTACAAGCATTTTATCTGATTTTACATTTGATGTAATTGACCCTGCTCCCATATGCGCTTTATAGCCTAAAATGGAATCTCCTACATAATTATAATGTGGAACTTGAACTTTATTAAACAATATTACGTTTTTTAATTCTGTAGAGTTTCCTACTACAGCTCCTTTTCCAACAATTGCATTACCTCTAATAAAAGCACAATGCCTTACAGTTGCATCTTCATCAATTATACAAGGTGCATTTATATATGCTGTTTCTGCAATTTCTGCTGATTTTGCAACCCATACATTTGGTTTTACCTCTTCAAATTTTTCTTTGTCTAAAGAATTTCCAAGTTCTATTATATATTCTTTTATTTTTGGTAAAACCTCCCATGGAAATTCGCATCCTTTAAATATATCTTTAGCAATAGTTTCTTCTAAATTAAATAAATTTTCTATCTTTATTTTTTCCATTTTGACTTTCCTTCCTTTCTGAAGTAATAATTCATGTTAACATGAAACATTAATAACTTATTGTAAATTATTTAAGCTAGATATTTTTTTGATTTAAATTACTATATGTTAAGGTAAAAGCAGACATGCGCAAAATGTCTGCTTTTTTTAGGCCATTTTATGGCTTACTCAATTATTAATATTATTATACTACAAATAAAAAAAATTGCAATATTTTTTATTATTTTTATATAAAAATCGTTTGATAAAATTCGACAAAATTCTATTAGCTTCATATTACTTTTGGGATTTTTCATATATTGCAAGAGCTGTTTCAGGACTATCTACTCCTTCTTTATTTTTTATAGGAGCAAATTCTTCTTCTCGTTTTACTCTCATAACAAGCATATTATCCATTACTTTAAATCCGTCAAATACAAAAGCTTCAAATTTATATAATCCTTTTTTTATTTCTAAGTGATATTGCATCTTTTGAGCAGTTATTTTTTCAATAATATTGATATTTAATAAGTGGCTAACAATATTTGCATCCCCATACATCAAATCTCCATTAGCATTTTTATCATTTCGCATTTCTTCTGTAAGCTCTATATATTCTACAATCCCTGGTTTTCCATTTTTTTTGCAAAATACTCCTACTTTTTCTTCTGGATATGCTT
>CAYTEX010000082.1:0-2955 GCA_964437015.1 uncultured Clostridium sp.
AAAATTCTGCCTATTTCTGTTGACGAAAAAGCTAATACAGATTTATTATATACGCTTATTGCTTGTGATGGTGTAGTATTATTTCTTGGTATTTCTCTAAAATATTCTACATTTTCAGTTTTTTTGTATGGATTAATTTCCTTTGCTTTTTTTATTCCATTATATGCCATTTTCAAAAACGTGCCTGAAATAAAAGCATATATAACTCCTGCTACTCCTGTCGCAATCTTTGCAAATTTTTGTCTTCTAAGTCTTCTAGCATTTGCTTCATTTGCCCAAACAGTTTCTTCTGCAACAACACTTTCTAACCTATTTTCATAAAAAGTTCTAGTTGAGTATGATATCATATCAGATGGAAATAAGCTTCTTATTTCCACAAATCTTCCTGATTTAAATTTATTAATTTCAAATTCTATAGTATCATTGGAGGTTGCATAAATCTCACCATTTAATCCTTCTGTATGTCCCCAAACTTTTATGTCCTCTTTATTTGGAGCTTTCTCTGGCAATCTTATTTTTCCTGTAATTTTTGAACTATCAATTTCAAAATCACTTCCTACAAATTGCCAATATAGTTCTGCATAATCATTATACTTTGCTATTGCATTTTCCACTTTATATTGAATCATATATTTTCTTGTTGCTTCTGAATTATCTAATCCAACACCCCAGGCAATTTCAAAATTCCCATCATCATTTATTAACCCATAATAGCAATTTTTTGTAACATGATACATTAATTTGTCAATTTTATTAAATTCAATTTCATTAGAAGTTGTTATATCTGTTACTGTGACATCTTTAATCCCACTATATTTGGTTTTATCAGTTTTAAATGTTTTAAATAAAGTATTTGTTTCTTCAATATCTATATCCCATATCTCTGTAACATTCATACTTGCATCAGAATTGATTTGAACATCAAAATTCAAATTGTTCAAATATAGGCTTGCATATGATTTATTATAGAATGATATTGAAAGAATAAGTAATATCGATAAGAAAAATATAGCTAAAATATATTTTTTTATTTTCATAAACTCTCTCTCCTCCTTTTCTTTCATCATTCTACTATAATGCTAAAAAAAAAGCAAGTGTGTCAAAATCTCCTAAATATTTTATCCAGTTTTACTCATTATTTCTTTTCTCATTTTTTTTATAATCTTTTTTTCAAGTCTCGATATATAACTCTGTGATATTCCGAAGTTCATCAGCCACCTCCTTTTGTGTTTTTTCTTCTTCATCATTTTTTAAACCAAATCTCATTTCCATTATATTTTTTTCCCTTGCATTTAATTTATTAATTGATGCTCTTAAAAGTCTTTTATCTACCTCATCCTCTATACTTCTAGATGTAATGTCTTCATCAGTCCCCAAAATATCAGATAATAATAGTTCATTTCCATCAACATCTTTGTTTAATGGTTCATCTAGTGATACTTCTCCTTTTGTTTTGTTTGTTCTTCTTAAATACATTAATATTTCGTTTTCTATACATCTTGATGCATATGTTGCAAGTTTTATATTTTTATCTGACTTGAAAGTGTTTACTCCTTTAGCTAATCCAATTGTTCCAATAGATATTAAGTCTTCAATTCCTATTCCAGTATTTTCAAATTTTTTTGCAATATAAACTACAAGTCTTAAATTTCTTTCTATTAGCATTTGTCTAGCTTCTAAGTTGTCTTTTTCTGATAATTTTTTTATATAATAAAGTTCCTCCTCCTCCGGAAGTGGTGGTGGCAAAGTTTGTGCTCCCGCTATGTAAAAAATAGGTTCTTCTATAATATCTTCATTTTTTATGTATTTTACATAAATGGAATTAATATTGTTTTTAACAAGATTTAAAATATTCATTTGATTTCTTTCCTTTCATTTTGCAAATGGGGACGGTCCTTTTTTGCAAATTTTTTCAAATGGGGACGGGTCTTTTTTTATGTTGCCAAAAATCTCTGGTATCTATGGCACTTACTAATCAAATAAGTCCAATCAAAGCTTGATATTCATTTTTTTTGTTTAATTTTCTATTATATAAACCTATTATTACTTTATTTAATTTTCTCGTTTCATTATTTTCTTCAATTATGACTTCTTGTGCTTTTATTCCTAGCAACATCCCGTGTTGCTTTCCTAAAGATGTAAAAGGGATAACTCTCATTTTTGATATGTACTCATTTTTTATAGTTTCTGATATTTTATCTAAATCACCTCCTAAAATACTTTCAATGTTATCTAGTATTTCTTTATGTATTGTATTTCTGAATAAGCTATCTTCTACAACAATTACAGGAATATTTGTAATTGGCTCTTTTAAAAGATTACCTGTATCTATCATTGCTTTTACTTTTATATATTTATTATTAATTTTTATTGTTATATTTCTTATTAGATCTTTTTTAGAAATTTTATTTTTAATTAATTTAAACGATATTATGGTTATAATAAATGCAAGTATCACGCCAATTGCAATAGTAAAGAATGTATAGTTTCCTAATATTATTCCATTTTGAATTGATATTTTTCTGGTATTTACCATATAAATTACAGCTAATGCACCTCCTCCAAATGCAAAAGATGTAAAATAAAAAAATACCGTTTTTTTCATTAATTCTTTATAGTTTTTAGCATCAAAAGATATGTATATCATTATAATTGATAATATAATTTTCATTATAATACTATTGACAAATCTATTTTTTATTATATAAGTTACTAGAGCATAAAGACTTCCTAATATGCTTGCAAGTATTATTTTAAAATGCTTTATTTTCGTCTTTGTTTCTATACCTACTGCATACAAAATAATCAAATTTAAAATAAAATTTTCTAAAAGTATAAGATCCAAGTAAATAGTCATTTTATCACCTGCAATTATTGTAACATTAGTACATTAAAAACTTTGTCTTTTTGTGATGTAGAAAAAAAGAAATATTCTACATATTTAGAATATTTCTT
>CAYTEX010000082.1:2965-5718 GCA_964437015.1 uncultured Clostridium sp.
TAATTTGTTTTATAAAAACAGAAAAATTTATTGTAAACAATCAATTTTATCAATTTATTTTAATCATTATTTATTCTTTTGATTATATCGTCGCATTTTTTAATTATTTCCATTTCATTTACATTTATTCTTAATTTTTTATTTTCCATTAATATTTTTCCATTTACAATTGTTGTTTCAACATTTGTTCCTTTAGCATTGTAAACAATTTGCGAAAAAATATCATTAAGTGGTCTTGTAATTGGAGTTTCTAAATTTATAATTATAATATCTGCTAATTTTCCCTCTTCGATTGTTCCAATTTTTCTTTCTAATCCTAAAGTTTTAGCTCCATTTATTGTAGCCATTTTAAGTACATCATAAGATGACATTTTAGTTGGATTTTCATATATTCCCTTTTGCATAAGAGCAGAAAACTTCATTGTTTCAAACATATCTAGATTGCTACCACTTCCTTGACCATCGGTTCCTAGTGAAATACATATATTGTTTTCCTTCATTTTAGATATATTAGCTATACCACAGCCTAATCTTAAATTACTAATTGGACAATGAGAAACATAAGCATTTAATTTTGAAAGCCTTTCAATTTCATCTAATGACAATTTTACACAATGAGCTAATATCAAATGTACATCTTTAAAATATTTTTCTAATACATCAACTGGGCTCTCTACATAATACATTCTTTTTATATCTTTATATTCTTGTAAATTTTCTACAAAGTGCATATCTATAGGTAAACTATATTTTTTTGCTATTTCTATTCCTTTTTTTATATATTCTTCGCTACATGTATATAATCCATGTATTCCAACATTCAGCGATATATTTTCGTATTTGTTTTTATTATTATCTATAAATTCTTTTAATTCATTTATTCTTTTTTCTCCGTTTCCGTCACTATCCATTAATGTTCTTGTAAGTTGTACTCTTACTCCTGTATCTAAAGCTCCTTTTAAAGTCGCATTTTGCAAATAATACATATCATTTATTGTAGTTGTTCCATTTTGTATCATTTCTATATATGATAACATTGAAGCATAATATGCATCTTTTTCAGTTAGTTTTTCCTCCATAGGCCAAATCTTTTTTTCTAACCAATCTTGCATTTTGTAGCCATCTACAGTTTCTCTAAATATACTCATTGGAATATGTGCATGTGTGTCTATTAACCCTGGCATAACGATTTTTTCCGTTGCATCTATAGTTTTTTCAACATTTTCTTGTATTTTTTTATCTATTTTTTTTATTAAACCATTTTCTATTAAAATGTCAATACCATCTATTATTTTTTCTTTATTTTCTGACATCGATATTAGTTTTGCATTTTTTATTAATATTTTATTCATACTTGTTATTATCTCCTTCTATGTCCTAAAAGTAAATCTATTTTTAAAATAACATAATCAATTTTCGTTCTAACTTTCTTATAATACAAAAAGTCGATTTTCCTAGAATACAAAAAAAGGAATTAAGTCTTCTATAAAGTCAAAACTTTTAGATACCTAAAACCTAATTTTTAATTATGCATTTTTTGCAATTTTTGCAATTTCAGCAAATGCTTTTTCGTCTGTTACTGCAATTTCTGCAAGCATTTTTCTATTTATTGTAACATTTGCCTTTTTTAGTCCTGCAATTAATTTACTATATGTAATTCCATTCATTCTTGCTGCTGCATTTATTCTTGCAATCCATAATTTTCTGAAATCACTTTTTCTATCTTTTCTTCCAACATAGCTATAAGATAAAGATTTTAATACTGCTTGATTAGCATTTCTAAATCTGTAATGTTTTGCTCCAAAATAACCTTTAGCTTGTTTTAAGATTTTTTTATGTCTTCTTCTTGTAATTTTTGCTGTTTTTACTCTTGCCATTTTATATTTCTCCTTTCCAAATTCTAGTTACCATATGGTAATAATTTCTTAATTGTATTTTCACAAGTTTTGTCAGCATAAGATCCTGGACGTCTACTTGTTAATTTTTGTCTCTTTGTTTTATTAGCTAATAAGTGTCTTCTTCCTGAAGTTGTTCTTTTAACTTTTCCTGTAGCTGTTAAACTATATCTTTTTTTAGCAGCTTTATTTGTTTTCATTTTAGGCATTTTGATTTGTCTCCTTTCAATTTTTTATTTATATTTACGCTGTTTTAGCATAATTAACCTAACTTATTATTTTTTTGAAAGCATAATAAACATATTTCTACCTTCAAGTTTTGGTGCTCGATCTACATTTGCAATATCTGATAGATTTTCTATGAATTTATTTAAAACTTCTTCTCCAAGTCCAGAATTATTGACTTCTCTTCCTCTAAATCTAACAGTTATTTTCAGTTTATTTCCATCTTCTATAAATTTTCTAGCATTTTTTGCCTTAAAACCAAAGTCATGTTCTTCTATGTTTGGAGTAATTCTTATCTCTTTAATTTCAACAACTTTTTGTTTCTTTTTTGCCTCTTTTTCTTTTTTAGCTTGCTCAAATTTGTATTTTCCATAGTTCATAATTTTACAAACTGGTGGCTTGGCTTGTGGTGCAACTAGAACTAAATCTAGCCTCTTTTCTTGAGCCATTTCTAATGCTTCATTAAAATTTAGTACTCCTAATTTTTCTCCATTATCTCCTATTAATTGGACTTCTTTGGCTCTAATTCTTTCATTTATTGGTAATTCTTGTTTTATATTAAAACACCTCCTAAAATATAAAAAATAAAAAACCGTTATCACAAATTGTATATAAGCAAAGCTTATAACAATT
>CAYTEX010000083.1:0-5694 GCA_964437015.1 uncultured Clostridium sp.
ACTCATTTACTTTTGTTTGCATTTCTTTCATTTCTGAGACAGATTTATAGTATCTTGATTTTCTAATAGAATCCATTCCAACGCTTGTTCCTATAGCTGCCAAAATTAATATAATTATAATCATAACCACAAGTGCTATTAAAGTAATTCCTTTGATATTTTTATTATTATTGTTATATATTTTTTTCATAAACCACTACACCCTTCCTAAACATTATGGAATTTTTAAGTATTTATAACTTTATTTCATCTATTATTTACATTAATTAATATAGCATAAAAAGCGACTTTTTTCAACAATTTTTTAGAAATGTAATATTATTGTAACATTCAAAAAATCAAAAAAAAATAGCTTATAAAAAAATTTTTTATAAGCTATTTTTTGATTTCATTTTTTTATCCAATAAATTCAATTTTCATATCTGCAGAATTAACAATATCCATTGTAGTTCCTGCATTTATACTATTAGTTCCACCTTCGTTGATTTCTGGAATCCACGCTTCGAAATCAGCATACTCTTCTCCTGATGCATTGAAAAATGTTAATTTGATTGCTCCACCATTAAATTTATTTCCAGTATCATTTTTTACATCTGCTGTGAACATACTTATATTATTCTCAGTTTGAATTTTTATATTAGTTAATTTTAATCCATTTAACTCTCTATCTCGTGTGATTTTTTCTGAATTATTAACTTTTTCACCTTGAACAATTTCTACATTTTCAGTGTTAGACATATCAATTAAACTGGCATCTCCTGGTATGGATTCCTCACTATCAGAAGCATCATTATTTTCATCAGTACTCTCAATATTTTCGCTATTTTCACTATTTGATGTTTTAGATGTCTGACTTTTTTCATTTGAATTTTTAATTATTTTATCTTTGTTAAGATAAAATATAGTTCCGATAAGTGCTATAATTAAAACTATAATTAAAACAATTATCCCTATTTTAATACTTCTACTTTTGTTTTCTTTTTTTTCCATTTTATTTTTTCCCTTCCTTTTTTTTTTTTTTTTAATATATCATACTTCATTTTTTTTTGCAATAGTTTTTTACAATATAGTTTTGAATTTTGAACTATGCCTTAAACATTTTTTCTAAAACCAATATAAACATAGCATGGCTCCATCCTAATGCAATAACCCAGTTTGCTTTTAATGTTTTATTATCAACTTGTTCTCCTAAAAAGTTTAGCTTACTTGCTGTTTTTACTACAAAATCAAAAGTTTCCTTAGCTTTTGTTTTTTCTCCTTTTTCTAGGTAATATAATGTCATCCACATATTAGCAATTGGCCATGGATTTCCATTCATATAATGGTCTCCTTCGAATCTTTGAAATCCCCCTGTATATGTACGTAAATTCATTATTATTTTTTCTATTGTATTTTGAACTTTCTTTTCTTTTGGTGTAAATACTTTAAATGGTATAACTGTTCCTATTAAACTTATATCCATTTTTTCGTCTATGTTATTTCTTACATAGAATTTCTTATCTTTTGATATCATATTTTCATTTATATATTTTTTTAATTCTAGTAAAAGTTTTTCTATTTCTACTTTTGATTTTGAAATCTTTTCATCCTTTAACCTATTATTCTGAAATTCTGAAACATTTTTCCCAAGAATTTTGTATATTTCTAACATAGAATCAAATGCAGAATAAATACTACAAAGTGAGTATGTATGAATTCCTTCACACATTTCCCATAAGTCATAACTCACATGGTATTTATTGGTTCCTTCTAATAAATCTCTTACATATCTTTTTAAGAAATCGGTTGCTTTTTCACACATTGGAAGAGTATCTTTTAAAAATTTAAAATCTTTTGTATATTTGTAGTGAGAATATACCCCATATACAACACTTGCAGTTTCATCTATTTGGTATCCCCAACAAGGTGCTAATCTCATATCTGAAAAGAATCTTTGCTCCCACATTCCATTTTTACTTTGAGTTTGCTTACAAAAAACTTTATAAAATTTATCAATTTCAGTTTTCATATTTAATGCATCCATAGCTCTTGTTATAAAAACTGCATCTCTTGGCCATGTATATGCATATCTTCCACATTTTGAAAACTCCTCATCAATTTCAGGAGATGCAATTATTCCACCTGTTTCAGGATTTGTTAATAGTGGAAATAATAATATACTTCTATAATAAATATCCATTAACTTTTCTTCATAAGAGTTCTTTGGTTCTTTTAATTTTAAACCATCATGATTTTTTAAATATTTTCTCCAATAATTTTTTGTTTTATTATATTCTGAATTTATATCAATTTTTCCTAATCTATCTATTTCCGCTTCTAGATTTTTCATGTCTTTTGGTTGTGGCTGTAAAACCATTAGTATATCTATTTGCTTTTTTTCACCAGATTTTATTATTCCTATATCATAAGAAACTGAGGACTCTGGACTCATTCCAATATAATCTTTGTCCCAAATTTCTCCCGATGATATGTTGTTTTCTGTTCCATTTATTTGATGGCTTAGAAGTTCTTTTCCTTTACTAAATGTAGATATCATATAGTCATGAGCATATTGCATCATACCATTATCAATCACTTTACAACTAACAAAATTATTTTTGTCTGATAAAATACCTTGATGAATTAAGAATTTAACATCTAAATCAAGTCTGTTTTCATTAATCAATGTATATCTTCTTATTAAAACATTTTCTTTAATTGGTATAAAGTCTGTTTGTAGTACCTTTAACTCAAAATAAGTATTTGTAATTTCTGTATTTAAAATATTTGTATTAATGTCATAATATTGCTTATATGTATTGTTTATGTCATTGTGTAAATATATTATTCCAGAATCATTAATTTTTACTCCAACATGACTAAAGTCAATGTATTGTCTAAAACTTCTATCTGTATAATATAGTCTTTGTAATTCTCCTTTTCCAGTATAAGTTGCTAGTATATTATTATTTCCAATTATTGCTTCATTTATATATTTTTCCATTGTAAAATTTTCTCCCTTTTTATCCTTCAATTATATTTAAAATATTTTTTTCTAATGTCTTTATCTTTTCTTTAATTCTGAACATATCTTCATCTTGTAATTCTTTATTATTTAAATCGTCTTTTACAGCTTGTTTCATATCATCAATTTCAGATTGTAATGTTTTTAATTTTTCTAAAATTTCGTGTTTTATAGTTCTTGGTTTTATTTTCATTTTTGCGACTAATTCTGGCATTTCTTGTAATTCATATGTATCACCATAGTTAGGAATTGTAACTGGTATTTTTGCTTCTTCTTCAATTTTTTGTTTTAGTGTATTTTGAGATTCTTCTTCTCCATGAACTAAAAAAATATGTTTTGGTTTTTTATTGTTAAAAGAATATACAAAATTCATTAGCCATTCTTGATCAGCATGTCCAGAATATCCTTCTATATACTCAATTCTTGCATTTACTGCAACTTCTTCTCCAAATATTTTGACCTTTTTTGCGCCATTTACAATACTATATCCAAGTGTCCCTGGTGCTTGGTATCCTACAAATAAAATTGTATTTTTATGATCCCATAAATTATGTTTTAAATGATGTTTTATTCTTCCAACATCACACATACCACTTGCAGAAATTATAATAGATGGAACTCCATTTTCATTTAGAGACTTAGATTCGTCTGCTGTTACTGTAAAATGTAATCCTGGAAATTCTAATGGATTATTTCCTTTCTCTATTTCTGCTTGAGTTTCTTCGTCAAACAGTTCCATATTTTCCTTAAATACTTCTGTTGCTGATATTGCAAGTGGACTATCAACATATACCGGAGTTTTCATTAATGTTTCATATTCTTTTAGAAATTCTTCATCATTTCTGCTATCTTTAATTTTATCTAGCTCAAATAATATTTCCTGAGTTCTTCCAACTGCAAATGAAGGTATAATTACATTTCCTCCGCCATTAATTGTTTCAGATATTATTTTTAAAAAGGTCTCTGCTTTGTTTTCGTTTCTCATGTGTAATCTATTTCCATAAGTTGATTCCATTACTAAATAATCAGTATCTGAAATCATAGTCGGTTCACTTAAAAGAGGAATATCATTATTTCCTATGTCTCCTGAAAATACAGCTTTAACTTCTTCTCCATTTTCATTTGACCAAACTTCTATAATACTTGATCCTAGCATATGTCCTGCATCATTAAATCTCACATGTATTTTTGGTGTAATTTCTATAATTTGATCATATTGTGTTTGTCTAAATAATTCCAAACATTTAGCAGCATCTTCTGCTGTATACATTGGTGGAAGTGGTTTTTCTCCTTTTCTTTTTCTTTTTCTATTTTTCCACTCTACTTCCATTTCTTGAATATGTCCACTGTCTGGTAACATTAAACTACATAAATCACATGTTGCTTTATGTGCATATATAGGATTTCTATATCCTTCATTATATAGTTTTGGAATTCTTCCTGAATGGTCAATATGTGCATGTGTTAAAAGTACAAAATCTATTTCTCCTACGTTAAAATCAAATGGAGCTTCATTTTCGTACTCTTCTTCTGCTTGTCCTTGATACATACCACAGTCTACTAAAAATTTAGAATCTTCCGTTTCTACTAAAAAGTTTGATCCAGTAACTGTTTTTGCAGCTCCTAAAAATGTTATTTTCATAAAATATTTCTCCTCTCAATTCTCCTGTATTATCGTGCTAAAAATCCTGTTTAATCTCGTATCATTTTATAAATTTTCTACGACCGGCGACAAGTTCCGGCTCTTCGAAAATTTATAAAATGATATGCTTGATACGTATTTTTATCACGATTATAGTTCCATATTGTTATATATAAAATCTGCAATATTTATGTTCTTTATTCCATTTACATTTTTTTGCAATATAATATCCAAAACAAATAGGTATCTTGGATACATATCTGGTATTTCATAAAATGGTCTATATTCTCTTTCTTCTGTTTTTTCATCTTCTATGTTTTTAGAAACTTGAACATAAAAATAGTCTTCATTTCCCTTTCTGACTATAAAATCACATTCAAATTTTCCTATTTTTCCTACACTTAATTTATAGTCTTTACTCATTAAATAATTATGCAATATATTTTCTAATACCGGTCCATAATTTATTCTTACATCTGTGTTAAGTGCATAATATATACTTAAATCAGCTAGATAGTACTTTCTTTCTCCTTTTAAAACTTCTTTTGATTTAATATCAAATGTTTCACATTTGTATAAAATTTTTGCATTTTCTAATATTTTAATATATCTATCAATTGTTCTTTCATCAATATTTACTTTTTTTCCTTTATAATAGTCTCTGATGCTACTAACCGATATCATTGATCCAAAATTATTCACAACAAATTTTTGAATTGTAGAGAATAGTTCAGGATTTTTTATTTTTTCATTTGGCTTTATATCTTTTTTAAAAATATCATTTATTACATTTTGTGTATATCTTATTTTGTCTTCTTGTTTATCATATTTTATTGTTCCTGGAAATCCTCCTTCTCTAATGTATTGTTCAAATTCGATGTAAATATTAGGATTAATTTCTTTTTTATAAAATCTTTTCATATCAACATATTCAAAAAAATTAAGTGGTAACATTTCGATTTCTATTTTTCTACCTGTTAATTTTGTTGCAAGCTCTCCACTTAAAAGATATGAATTTGAACCTGTTATGAATCTTGACATATTGCCT
>CAYTEX010000084.1:0-5656 GCA_964437015.1 uncultured Clostridium sp.
ACTAAATGATGGATATGGAAGAAAGGTTGACCAAAAATGGAGGACTAATAGGTCAAAACACAATAGAAGAGTATGCTTTGAATTATCTAGATATCTTGCAGAAGCAATATCTAAATTAGATGGGAAAAATGAAGATTTTAATATTTGTATTTTTTGGGATGAAAATCTTACTCATTATTTAGTAGGAATTATAAGCAATGAATATAGTGTAACATTGGATTTAGATGACTTTAATAATATAAAAGACCTTACAAGAATAAAAGCAGGCCTGACCATAAATGGAATAAATATTTTAAAAGATAAAAATGGAACTTTCGCAAAAAGTTTAAATAAGTTTAATAATGGAAAAAATGATTCTGCTTACACAAATATAAAACAACAAATTAATAACAAGCTAGATGAAAGAAATAATGAGAATGAAGATCAAGAATCGCAAGATGATATTTTGTTTTTAACATATGCAATGGAAATATTAAGTGAAGAATATCAAATAGATTCTCAAGGCATTTTTGAATATATGAAAGAGATAGTAGATATAAAATTAGGACCAGTAAACCGAGAAAAAGTATGGAAAAGAATTGAAAAAGAAAATGATGGAGAACAGAGTAGATTAATTCGATGCTTACTTGTAAAGATTAATCGCCAATATTATCTAATTGATGTTGATGAAAGAAAAATATTTCAATTTGATAAAAAAAACTTAGAAAATGATAGTTGTGAATTTGTTTCTTTTGAAGAAGGCAGTAATAGAAATTGGAAAATAGATCCTTATCGAGGATAAGTTAAAAGGAGGAAATATTATGAAAATAGCTATTGGAACCAAATCGAAAGATAAAATAAAAGGTATAGTAGAAGCATTTTTAGATTTTTATGAAATAAAATCGGACAAACTAGAAGTTGTGTATCAAAGTGTGGATTCGAAAGTTCCTAATCAACCCTATAACGAAGATACATATATTGGAGCTAAAAATAGAGTGCAAGCTCTTAAGAAAATTTTCTCTGACGGTATTGATTATTATATAGCATGTGAAACAGGAATAGAGGACTTTAATGAAGACTACTATAATGTTCAAGTAGTGTGCATAGAAAATAAAAATGGACAACAACTGATGGGAAAGAGTTCGGGATGGCAGATTCCAAGTAAAGCAATAGAATCAATTAAAAGAACAGATTTAGATGTGTATCTTAGATCTTTAGGAATAAGTAGTATACAAGAAGTGTTAGGAGAAAAATTTAGTAGAGATAAGTCTGTTTGTGAAGCTACAAAATATGCATTAGCAGGAGAAAGATTACTTAAACTAAGTGAAAAAAATATTATAACTCAAGCAGCAAATACCTATCCAGAAATATAGTATGATTGATAATAATGGATAATGTTTTATTATAGCTAAATATAAAAATAAAGGGGGATTAAACATGGCAACATATTTAGAAGAAGAATCAAGAACTTTTAATGAATACTTACTAATACCAAGACTTACAACAAGAGAATGCACACCTGATAAAATATCTTTAAGAACACCACTTGTAAGACATAAAGTAGGAGAAGACGCTGAAATGTACTTAAATGTACCATTTATGTCGGCTTGTATGCAGTCTGTATCTGGTGAAAAAATGGGAATAGCTTTAGCTAGAGAAGGCGGAATTGCAATTATATATATGTCTCAATCAATTGAAGACCAAGCTCAAATGGTAAGAAATGTTAAAGAAACAAAATCTGGTTTTGTAAGAAGTAAATGGAACTTAAAGCCAGGAGATACATTGGCAGATATATTAAAAATAAAAGAAGAAACAGATCATTCAACAATTCCTGTAACAGAGGATGGAACGCCAAATGGAAGATTTTTGGGAATAATTACAAGTAAAGATTATAGAGTTACAAGAGATAGCTTAGATAAAAAAGTAGAAGATATTATGACACCAGTTGAAAAAATAATTTATGCAAAACCAGGACTTAGGATTTCTGAGGCAAATGATATAATATGGGAAAAGAAAATAAATTGTCTTCCTATTATAGATGACAATGGAAATTTAAATTCTTTAGTATTCAGAAAAGACTATGAACAACATAAAGAAAATCCTTTATCATTATTAGACGAGGAAAAACGCTACATGGTTGGAGCAGGTGTTAATACCCGTGATTATGAAGAAAGGATACCAGCTTTAGTTGAAGCAGGAGCGGATATTCTTTGCTTAGATTCTTCAGATGGATATTCTGTATGGCAAAGAGAAGTTATAGAATGGGTACATAATAAATATAATGGAAAAGTAAAAATAGGTGCAGGAAATGTTGTATCTAAAGAAGCATTTGATTATTTAGCAGATGCCGGAGCGGATTTTATAAAAATAGGAATTGGAGGAGGCTCAATCTGTATAACTCGTGAAACAAAAGGAATTGGAAGAGGACAAGCAACAAGCTGTATAGAAGTTGCAAAAGCAAGAGATGAGTATGCAAAAAAGACAGGAATCTACATTCCAATATGCTCTGATGGAGGAATAGTTCATGACCATCATGTAACACTAGCGTTAGCTATGGGATGTGACTTTGTTATGATGGGAAGATATTTTGCAAGATTTGATGAAAGTCCAACACAAAAAGTAAAAATAAATAATGAATTTTTTAAAGAATACTGGGGAGAAGGATCAAAAAGAGCAAGAAGTTGGCAAAGATATGATTTAGGATCTAAAAATGAAAAAATGTCATTTGTAGAAGGTGTTGATTCATATATTCCTTATGCTGGTTCACTTAAAGATAATTTAGCAGTAACTATTAAGAAAATAAAATCAACAATGTCAAACTGTGGATCTTCTTCAATAGAAGAATTCCATGAAAAAGCAATTTTAACACCAGTATCAAATTTAAGTATACAAGAAGGTTCAGCTCATGATTTAACTGTTAGAGATGTGTAATAAAAAAATTTTGAGAGAAGAGTAGTAGTATAAGTGGAAACAAGAGTAACAAAAAAAGTTAGAGCATTTATCCTAAAAAATGGGAAAATAGCAATTATGAAATTTAAAGATACAGGGACATTTATGTTACCTGGAGGTAAATTAGAAAAAAACGAAACCATTATAGAAGCATTATCCAGAGAAATACTAGAAGAAACAGGTATTAAAATAGAACCAGATAATTTAATTTCAGATTTTCATCAGCAAATATTTGAAAGAGATAAACAAGATGAAAACGGAGAGCAATATAGATCAAAAATAATTACTACATTTTATTTGGTAAAAACAAATGAAGATTTTAATATAAAAAAAATGAAACTATCAAAAAAAGAAGAACAAAATGGAGTAAAACCGTATTGGATTAACCCTGAAATTTTAGAATATAAACTTAATACTGCTATTAATAAATATAGAAATGAGTATTTTGGTAGGTACGCAAAAGAATATTTAACAGCCTTTAATAGGTTCAAAGAATTTGAAAAAGGGAATAATAGAGAACTAGAGAAATAAATTATAGGAGGTTTGATGTGGAAAAATTAGCAATACTTGATTGTGGAGGACAATACACAAAAGTAATAGATAGAAGAGTTAGAGAATTAGGAGTAAAATCTGACATATTTCCAATAAATGTTAAAAGTGAAGATTTAAAAGAATATCAAGCTGTCATATTATCAGGTGGACCAAATAATATTGGTGAAAGTCAAAGACTAAATTTTGACGAAAAAATATTTGAAATGGGAATTCCAGTACTTGGTATATGCTATGGAATGCAACTTATGTCGGACCATTTTGGTGGAATAATAGATAGTAACATCAAAAAAGAATATGGTCAATGTGAAGTATGGGTAGATAATACAATGCCTATATTTGATGGATTAGAAGAAACACAAAAAGTATTAATGAGCCATGGTGATAATGTTAGAAATACACCAAACGGATTTCAAATAATTGCAAAATCAGGTGATGCAATTTCTGGAATAGGAAATAAAGAAAAAAGAATGTATGGTTTTCAATTTCATCCAGAAGTTGATTTAACTGAAAATGGAATGAAAATGTTAGAAAACTTTATAAGAAAAGTAGCTAATTATAAAGAAGTTTATGCATTGGAAGACAGAATTCAAACATCAATAAAAATGATACAAGAAAAAGTTGGTAACAACAAAATAATTTGTTTAGTTAGTGGAGGAGTAGATTCTGCTGTTACTGCAGCTCTTCTAGTTAAAGCACTTCCAGCAGATAATATTTATGCTATTCACATTGATTCTGGGTTTATGAGAAAGAATGAAAGCGATGTTGTATGTGAAAATCTTAAGAAGCTTGGAATGAAGAACTTAATTAGAGAAAATGCAAAAGAAACATTTTTTAATACAATTGTAGAAACTGAAGAAGGACCTATAGGGCCATTAGTTAAAGAAGTTGACCCAGAAAGAAAGAGAAGAATTATTGGAGAAGTATTTATTCAAATTGCAAATAAAGTAATTGAAAGACTTGGTCTTGATAAGGAAAATACATTTATTGCTCAAGGAACATTAAGGCCGGACTTAATTGAAAGTGGAAATCCTGATATAAGCGGATTTGCACATAAAATCAAAACACATCACAATGACGTAGAAATTGTAAGACAAGCTAGAAAAAAAGGTTTAATTGTTGAAACCAACAGTGATTGGCATAAAGATGAAGTTAGAAAAGTTGCTAGAAAATTAGGGCTAGATGAAAAAATAGCATCACGTCAACCTTTTCCTGGACCAGGACTTGCAATAAGATTAATATGTCATGATAAATCAAGTGAAGTTGAGATTACATCTAATGAAGTAGAAAACCTAAAGAGTATCTTAGAAAACACAAATCAAAAAGGATATATACTTCCTATAAAATCAGTTGGTGTTCAAGGAGATGCAAGAAGCTATAGAAATTTATGTCTGCTTGAAGGAAGCGAGTTGAATTTTAATTGGAATGAAATTACATCAAAAGCAAAAGAAATAACAGATAAAATAAATACTATAAATAGAGTTGGGTATATTTTAAATAAAAGCAATTTCGATGGAACAATCAATTGCTATGATATGAGAATTGCAGATGAAAATGTAGATTTACTTCGTGAAATAGACAGTATTGTTACAACAAAATTAGAAGATGCAAAAGTTAGTCAAACATTTGCTGTATTAATTCCAATTGGTATAACAAAAAAATATTCTATTGCAATAAGAACATTTGTAACAAATGACTTTATGACAGGTAGACCTGGAGAAATAGGGAAAGAGGTAGCTAAAGAAAAAGTTCAAGAAATTGTAAAAGAAGTTGAAGAAAAATTTGATGATAAGATAGAATTTATTATTTATGATGTAACAAGTAAGCCACCAGCTACTACTGAGTGGCAGTAGGAAACAAATCAAGCAAGAGGATAGACAGGGTGAAAAACAAGAGAATTATATAAATAAATATATAAAACAATTACCTAGAGAGATTACTATAGAAGAAATTGAGAAATCTCTTAATCAGGATTCAAATTATAATAGATTTATAAAAGCTGTAAAAATATATATAAAAAAAAATAAAGAAAAATATCAAAAAGCATATGAACAAGATGAAGAGTTGAAAGAAGAATTCAATACATTTGAAAGTTTTTATGAAACTTTAATAATTAGAAAAGTGTATATTACACTTGGAATGAGATTTAAATTTGATTTGAATTTTTGGTTTGGTACCA
>CAYTEX010000085.1:0-5588 GCA_964437015.1 uncultured Clostridium sp.
GTGTCCATTCCCAGACATTTCCTGCAAAATCATACCACTCATCTTGCCAATACCACCCTCGTCCTGTTTTTTCTTCTCTATAAGTATATGCATATCGATTTAATACTTTATATATTCCATCATAATCTGTTGCTGAAGTTACTTCTTTTTTTCCTTGTGCATTTTCTGTTAAATCTGTAGTATAATTTGGATCTGTATATATTGACTTTGGAACCTCTACCCATACATATTCATTTTGAGCTTTGTCTTTTATTGTTAGTCCTTCATCTAACTTATTAACTAATATTTCTGCCGTTTCTGATGGGAGCCATGGTTCGGTTACTCCATCTACTTTTGCAATTGTAGTTCCATTCTTGTCTTTAGTTATTTTTTCTCTTGGCCCTTTAACTACATTACCACCTATTTCATAGTCTTTGCTATCTACAGTTACCTTAGTTAAATCATCTGATAATTCATATCCATCTTTTCCAAATTCATTATCTAATTCTTTTCTTAACAATTCTTCTGTTGCTTGTCCTTTTCCTCCTGTTAATGATGCTAAATATGCTAAATGTACTCTTTCTCCTATTTGTTTTTCTCCTGTTATTTCTTTTGCTTCTCCTGCTCTTGTTAATATTCCATTATTTCCAGATAGCATCATAATTGATATTCCTGCTAAAATTAATAGGACAATAATAGTTACAACTAAAGCAATAAGTGTAATTCCAGCGGTCTTTTTGTGATTTGTTTTTTGTTTTTTTAAATTTTGTTTTTTCATCTGTTTTTCTTCCTTTCCTTTAAGATATTTATATTTTACTATAACTATAAGAAAAAAACAAGAGGATTTTTTTCATCCGGGACTGTCCCCAATGAAAAATTATGCTTTATAATACTCAGCAATTAATTTGTCTAATTTAACACTTAACTCGTAAATAACACTATAGTCTTTTTCTTCTTCTATGCTTTTATTTAACTCATCTCTTAATTTACATATTTCATCATTTAGCATCTTTTAATCGCTCCTTTTTCTCAAAAAATATCCTATTTCTGTTTTCTCTTACATTTATATTTAAATTATCACATATTTTATTTAAAGTCAAGTGTTTTCTTTTATTTTCAAGGTTTTTCGTGTTTCTTATTTCTATCTTTTTTATTGTTTTTTTTGCTTTTTTGACGTCATTTTTCATTTTTAGACATAATATTAATATACCACTGATAAAACCATTTTATCTTCAACAAAATACTTTTCTAAAATTTGATTTGCATATTCTAAATCAATTTCAGTTATTTCATCTATATAATCAAAAGAAATTATTCCTTTCATAAAATCTGCTAAAAAAATTCTAGCAATATCCGTTACATCATCAAATTCTTTTATATAATCTCCATAAAGCATTTTCTTAATACGTTCAAAATCTTCTTTATTTATTCCATTTTCCTTTGTTTGTTTTATTTTTTCTTTTAATTTTTTATATACATCTTCTGGATTATTTGCACTTTCTGAAATTAAAATATGTGCATAGCTTTCATCAAATTCATAAGAAATACTTGGAGGTGAAAACATATTTCCTTCTTGATATAACTCTTTATATAGGTCAGAACTTTCTCCAAATAGAACATTTAGAATTATTTGAATTGCTATATGTGTTCTTACTTTTTCATCTTGATTTGCTGGCTTACATTTTATTCCTATTGTAAATAAAGGTTTTGAAACTTTAAATTCTTGTTCTATTTTTTCTTTTACTATAGATTCTTCTTCTGGTTCGAAAATTCTCTTTATTTCGCCATTTTGTTCTTTATCAATTAGTCTCTTTTTTATTTCTTCTAATATTTTTTCTGGTTCAAAATCACCACTTACAACTAGACACATATTTGAAGGGTTATAAAATGTATTGTAGCATTTATATAAAATGTCTTTATCTATATGACTTATTGTTTCTATTGTTCCTGTAACATCTAACTTAACAGGATTTGTATGATACATTGCTTCTAATGTATTTAAATATACTCTCCACTCTGGGTAGTCATCATACATTCTGATTTCTTGGCCAATTATTCCCTTTTCCTTCTCAACATTTTCATCTGTAAAATAAGGATGTTGAACATAATCCATAAATTCATCTAAAGCTTCATAAAAATTGTCTGTACATTCGTATAAATAAGCTGTATGATCATTTGTTGTATACGCATTTGCAGAAACTCCTATTGATGTTAGCTTGTCTAAACTGTTTACTCCATTTTCCTGTTCAAACATTTTGTGTTCTAAAAAATGCGCAACTCCCTTTGGAACTTCTGTTATTTCCTTTTCTCCAGGTACAATAAATTTATTATCATTTGACCCATAATGAGTTCCCCAAATTATATATTTTTTTTGAATATTCTTTTTAGGTATAATCATTACTGTTAAACCGTTTGGTAGCTTTTCTTTATATAAAGTTTCCTTAACTTTTGAATTATATATTATCTGCATAATTCATCCTCTTTTCTTATTTTATTTAGATGTTGGAGGTTGACTTCCTACTTCCGACCTCTATAATCCCTAATTTCTCAAAAAATAAATAGTGTTAATTTTAACTTTTGATGCAATATTTATAATTTGATCTCTTGTTACATTTTTTATTCTTTTTTTATAATCCTCAAGTTCTACATTACTTCCTGTTATTTCCTGTCCATAAAAATAGATTATTCCTGAATCTTGTTCATCATCTATAAGATTAATACCTGAAATTATAGATTTTTTTTCATTTTCAATTTCTTCATCTGTAAACTCACCATTTTTCAACGCTTCCAACTGTTCTTTAATTATTTTAAGAGCTTTTTCAAAATTTTCTATTTCAATTCCAGCATTTATAAAAATATTGCTTTTAAATCTTACATAATTAGAACTTGCTGTATATGCTAGGCTCTCCTTTTCTCTGACATTTTGAAATAATTTTGAATTTGCACTTCCACCTAATAAGCCATTATATAACAAAGCTTCATATCTTAAATTTTCATCATTTAAATCATTTTCATCAAATAATATGTCACATCCTATTACTATTTTTCCCTGATTTACATTCTGCTTTTCCTCTACACTCTGTTCCTCTTGTTCTTTTTTTACAGTAATGTCATTTATAATATAATTTGGCTCTCTTGGTTGCAGTTTTTGTATATTTTCTTCTTCATTTAATATTTTTAATATTTCTTCTAATTCATTTTTTCCAGATACAAATATGTCTATTTTACAAATATCTATTAATTTTTTATAATATTCATATAAATTTTGATTATTAATTTTATCCATGTCTTCTAAATAACCATATCTATATAAACCTGCAGGATCATCTTTATACATACACTCTATACATCTAACTCTTGCATAAACAGCTTTATTATCTGATTTAGCATTAATTCTTTGTGTCATAGCTTCTTTTTCTTGTTTAACATACTCTTCTTTAAATTTATCATTTTCTAAGAATGGATTAAAAACTATTTCTGTTAATTTTTGAATACTTTCTTTCAACATATTTTCAGTATCTTGTGGAAGAAATTCATCATTTATGCTTTCTAAATAGAATTTTAATATATGATTATCCCCTATTTTATCTACACCATTATCAAAACTTGCACCATACATTTCTTCCATTTGTTTACTTATTTCTTCTTGACTAGGCATATTTTTAGAGCCACGTCTTAACACACTTGAAAGCACACTATTAAAAGTTACATTCTCTCTTGAAATTGGTATAGTTAAAAATATAGCAACTAAATTTGTTTTAAACTTATCTGTATTAATATTATGAACTGTAATACCTTGCTTTATTTCTTGTTTTTTATAATTCATTTAAATACCATTCCTTTCCACTTAACAATCATTTCATATTATACTACAAATTTGATATATTATTCAATTAATACAAAAAAAAGATAGGGTTAGTCCTATCTTTTAAAATTTTCTTTTTCTAGCAGCTTCTGATTTTTTCTTTCTCTTTACGCTAGGTTTTTCATAATGCTCTCTTTTACGAACTTCTTGAACAACACCATTTCTGGCACATTCTCTTTTGAACCTTTTTAAAGCATCTTCTATATTTCCATCTTTAACATATATTGACATTATTTATTTCCCCCCTTCCGGTCATACATAAATGTATGTGGGATTTCATTTTTATAGGTCATATTTTCCTACCTTATTTACCCGATATACTATCTTATTATACTCTAAATCTAGTATTGTTGTCAAGTAGTATTTTAAATTTACACATTTAATCTTTCAAATTTTTTTACTCCCGAATTCTTAAGCCATTGCCATAGCAATAAGTCAGCAATTGTAAATATTAGCACTTCTATCAAAAATACAATATTTTTCATTCCGCTAATTATTGTAATTGCTACAATTACCATACCTATAAATAATCCTAAAGAAACTGAAATAAAAGAACTCATACTTTGCTTTACAATTTCTGTATCTGAGCTTGCATCTAATTTTGGATGTTTTAAATTAATTATTAATCCTAAAATGGCACTAAATGTTGGTACTACAATACTTGCTAAAATAATAAGTACAATATTTATTATTTCTACCTTACAAAACATACAGAAAGCCACATCACATATTAAAATTATTGGAATAGATATAAGATTGCTTGTTAATATCTTTGCAAATAATATATTTTTACTTGGAACAGGTAAGCTCTTAGTTATATCTATGTTTTTCCCTTCTAGTGAAATCATAGAAGACGTAATAGATGTCATCAGACTCGTAAATACAACAAAGCAAAAATATACTTTAGGAATATAACTCATTATTTCATCCACAGAAATTGGAAGTTCTATGCTATCTATAAAACTCTTTACTAAACCGTTAAAATTAAAAATTAGTCCTGCTGTTGCTACTACAATTAAAAGCAATCCAAATGCAGAATTTATAATAAATACAGGAGATGATAAAAATCTTTTTAATTCCTTATAAATTAATGCTCTTAATGGATTTTTCACATTATATGTATTTTCTTTTATAATAAATTTTCTTCTAATACCTTTTTCTGTAGATTTTGATGTCAATTTAAAATAAAATATTCCTGCTAAATATATAAATAAAACTGCTGGTACAATACTAATTGCAAATAAAACTATTAAATCTGTAAAATTAAAATTTTGTATTAAATTTGTATATAATCCAGCTGGATAATATACTTTTGTAATTATATCATTTATACTAGTTGCATTTTCCTTTAAACCATCTAACATTCCCTGTTGGTTAAATGATATATAAAATGCAAATAATACAATGCAACATGAAAGTATTACTTGAACAGCATTTTTTGCCTTGAATCTTGACGATATTCCCTTAATTATATATCCAATAAGACTTCCCACAATTGTTGGAATTATAGGTGATAAAATCAACATAATAGCCGAAACAATGTAGAATACACAATTTGTTTTTTCATACATTGAATATACAATTATTGCTGGTAATAGAAATAACGAATTGTATATAAATTGAAAACTAACAAGTTTAAATATTCTAGTAAAAAAAACTCTTCTTTATGTAATTGGAAGTGAAAATAATAAATCACTATAATTTGATTCAAATAAAATTCCCTGAGATTTGTATGCTCCCTCTA
>CAYTEX010000086.1:0-5581 GCA_964437015.1 uncultured Clostridium sp.
TACATACTCCTTTTCTAAAATGTTGTATATTATATATTATGAATTTACCAAAATAAAGTTTACAGTTATATTGTTTAATAGAATATTATAAATATTGAAGCATCATCGAATGTGACTGGAATATATAATTACAAAATCAATAAAGTTTATGGAATAATGTTCGCGTCGAGCGAAGCGAGGACTAAGTGAAAAAGGTTCCATAAACTTTGTTAGATTTTGTTTATATATGGAGGGAGCCGAGATATGAAATAATTTTTTATATTATTGGTTAAAAACAAAATAAATTATAAAACCACTTGCATTTTTATAAACTATATGATATAGTTTATAAAACTATATAGATTATTCAAAAGAAAGAGAGGATTTTTATGAAAAGAACTAAATTATCAGATAGAAAACTTCCAGTATATACAAAAGGAGAAGAAATTTTTAATATGACATCACATATTGTAGGTGGAGCATTAGGAATTGTAGCACTTGTCTTATGTGTTATTTTTGCTGCAATACATCATAATATATATGGAGTTATTGCAAGCAGTATATATGGATTAACAATGATTTTGCTTTATACTATGAGTAGTATATATCATGGTTTAAAACCAAATACAAAAGCAAAAAAGGTATTTCAAATATTAGACCATTGTTCAATATTTTTGCTTATTGCAGGGTCATATACGCCATTTGCTTTATGTACATTAAGAGAATATAATACAGCTTTAGGATGGTGGATTTTTGGAATAATATGGGGATTAGCAGCTTTAGGTATAGTACTAAATTCTATAGATTTAAAACAATTTAAAATATTTTCAATGATATGCTATTTATTTATGGGATGGTGTATAATTGTAAGAATAAATGTGGTAATTAAATCACTTGGATGGACAGGTTTTTCTCTTTTATTAGGTGGAGGTATAATATATACAATTGGAGCAATATTTTATGGGGTAGGAAAAAAGAAAAAATATATGCATTCTATATTCCATTTGTGTATTTTTGCAGGAAGTTTATTGCAAATCCTTTGTATACTAGTATTTGTAGTTTAAATTAGATTTATTATATTATGAAGTAAGAAGTAAGATGTAGGATTTTATAGGTCCTACATCTTTCTTCTTACCTCATATTTATTTTATCTTAATAAATTTATAATTTACTTTATCAGTTAAAGTAAGACTTCCATCATATAGAGTAGAACTTTCTGTAGATAAAGGAATGTTTAAAGATATTGGGCATGTAAATGTTTCATCTGAATTATTTTCAATAATCATATTAAAACTTACTTTGCAAGCAATAGAATTCAAAGTAATATTGCATTGTTTTAATAAATTACCATCATAAGATAGATTAGAAATATTATCTGCTAATGTGTAATTTGTGGTTATGTTAGAATTTACATAGCATAGGGTAATAGGATTTGCAGTATTATTGTATAAAACAGGAGATGAATAATCTATTTCACTTTCTGATGTTGTCTCAAAAACTATGGATTGATTTATTTTTTGTTTATCATCAAAAACATTTTTAGCAAAATTATTTAAATTTTTATAATATAAATTAGGCTCGCCACTGCTTGGTAATAGGCTAAATTTTATATCTGATAAAGTTACTTTTTTTAAAGTGTTTTCATTTGTATAATTTCCATTTGAGTTATTATTTATAAATATTGCAATGTCGGTAATTTGGTATAGATTGTTTATTGTAAATGATGAATTTTGATTAATTGAGCTTTCAGCATTTGCTGTACTAAAATATACAATTTTATTTACCGAAAAGGGTGAATACAAGTTAGCATTTGATTCTTTTTTCATACAACTATTTGAGTGTATTATTGGCACTACTCTTTTATAAAAAAGAATGCTAACAGTAACGAACATTAGCAAAGAAATTAGACATATACAGTAAAATATTATTTTTTTCTTAAGCATCAATTTTTCCTCCGCTCCTTATATTATAATATTATATTAACAAAGTCAAGAAAAATGCGTAAAATTGCTTGCATTTATAGCAAAAAACATATATAATTAACAAGATTTATAGTTATATGATTTCAAGGAAACTATAAAATTAAAGAAATAATAATGTTTGTAAAAATAAAAGAAAGGAATTAAATAAAATGGAACATAAAATAGTACCAATTACAGTATTAACAGGATATTTAGGAGCAGGAAAAACTACTCTCTTAAATCATGTGTTAAATAATCAAGAAGGCTACAAAGTAGCTGTAATTGTAAACGATATTGGAGAAGTAAATATTGATGAAAAATTAATAAGAGATGGTGGATTTATTCAAGAAGAGGATAAAGGAAATGTTGTGCCATTATCAAATGGATGTATATGCTGTACATTAAAAGCTGATTTAATGAATCAAATAGTTGATATTCTTAAAACAAAAAAATTTGATTACATTTTAATAGAGGCAAGTGGAATTTGTGAGCCTATGCCAATTGCACAAACAATAACAGCTCTTTCAGATTCTACAGAACAATATGGGCTTCCAAAAATTTGTAGATTAGACAATGTTGTAACAGTCGTAGATGCTCTTCGTTTAGCTACAGAATTTGGATGTGGAGACTATTTGGTTAAAGACGATATTGAAGAAGAAGATATTGAAAATCTTTTAATTCAGCAAATCGAGTTTTGTAATACTATAGTTTTAAATAAGGTAGATGAAATTGCTCCAGAAGATTTAAAAAGAATAAAATTAATAATTAGAGAACTTCAGCCTACTGCTAAAATAATAGAAACAAATTATGCTAAAGTTGATGTAGGAGAAATTATAGATACAAATAATTTTGATTTTGAAAAAGTTGCAAATTCAGCAGGATGGATAAAAGAAATTGAAAAAGATGAAGATGAAGAAGATGAAGAACATGAGCACTCTCATCATGAACACCATGACCAGCATCATGAAGACGAAGAGCATCACGAAAATCATCACCACCATCACCATCATCATCACGATGAAGGAGAAGCTGAAGAATATGGAATTTCAACATTTGTATATACTTCTAGAAAGCCTATTGATGAAGCTAAATTTGACGAATTTGCTAAAAATTTACCAAGAAACGTAATAAGATGTAAAGGATTAGTTTGGTTTAAGCAAGATGATGAAATGAGCTACTTATTTGAGCAAGCAGGAAACAACTTTCACTTTCTGAGGCAGGATATTGGCTTGCAACAGCTCCAAAAGAAGAGTTAGACCAAATGATAAAGCAAAATCCAGAAATATTAAAAGACTGGGATCAAGAAGTAGGAGACAGAATAACAAAACTTGTATTTATAGGACAAAAAATGGATAAGAATCAAATTTTTGAAGAACTAAAAAAATGTGAATGAGTACATTGTATTTTATTATTAAAAAAATATTGAAATTAATCAAATTTATGATATAATTTACAAAGTGAAAAATAAAACGAAAGGAATTAAAAAATGGAAGAAGTAAAAATTTTTGGACACAAAAATCCAGACACAGATACAATTATGTCTAGCTTAATTTTAGAAGCAATAGAAAAGACTTTAGGAGTATATAATGCAAAAGCATATAGATTAGGAAATGTAAATAAAGAAACAAAATATGCATTAGATTATTTTGGAGTAAAGGAGCCAGAACTATTAGAAACGGTTGATGAAGGTACATCCGTGATGATGGTTGATCACAATGAATTTTCTCAATCAGTAGATGGCATAGAAAAAGCTAAAATTATCAGAGTTGTAGACCATCATAAAATTGCAAATTTTGAGACACATGAACCATTATTTTATTTAGCAATGCCTGTTGGATGTACTGCTACAATTTTAAGAGAAATGTGTAAAGTAAGTGGTATAAAAATAGACAAAGTAACTGCTGGATTAATGCTTAGTGCTATCATTTCAGATACATTACTTTTAAAGTCTCCAACATGTACTCAAAAAGATGTAGAAGCAGCAAATGAATTAGCAAAAATTGCAGAGGTAGATTTAAATACATATGGATTAAATATGCTAAAAGCAGGAACAGATTTAAGTGATTTTACACCTAATGAGCTTATTAATATAGACTCAAAACCTTTTACTACAAATGGATTAAAATATCAAGTAGCTCAGGTAAATACAGCTTGTATAGAAGATGTTTTAAAAGATAAAGAAGAAATAGAAAAAGCAATAGAATTGTTTATGAACGAAAATAGTGTGGAATTATTTGTATTACTTATAACAGATATAATAGAAAATAATTCTCAAATTATAGTTCTTGGAAAACAAGAAGTAGCAGAGAGAGCATTTAATGTAAAATTAGAAAATAATACAGCATTTTTAAAAGATGTTGTTTCAAGAAAAAAACAAGTAGTGCCTAATATTGATAAAGCAATTGAAATGTAGATAAATGGAGGATTTTACGGTGGAAAAAGAAAAAATAAGTAAATTTAAAGATGTAATGGAATGGATAGTTTGTATAGTAATTGCTCTTATAATAGCAATACTATTTAGATATTTTATAGGAACACCAACAATAGTTAAACAGCCTTCAATGTATCCTACTTTAAAAGAAAATCAAAGATTATGGTTAAACAGATTAGGTAGAACGACAAAAACAATGCCTCAAAAAGGTGATATTATAACATTTGAAGCACCATCTAAATCTATTCTTTCAGAAGAAGAATTAAAAGAAAATATTGTAGCAAGATATGAAAAAGAACCTACAAGCTTATTTGGAAAATTTACATACAATGTACTAGAAATAAAAAAAATAAGTTATGTTAAAATAGCTATATTAAAAGGGTAATTGGTTTACCTGGAGATCATATAGTTATTAAAGACGGGAAAGTTTATGTCAATGATACAGAACTTGAAGAAAATTATTTACAACCTGGAGTAGTAACAGATAATGGAAAAGGTCATTGCACAGATGTAATTGTACCAGAAAACACTGTTTTTGCAATGGGAGATAATAGATCACAAAGTACAGATTGTAGATGTTTTGGATGTATTCCACTTGAAAAAATAGAAAGCAAGGTTTGGATACGTATATGGCCGCTTAATATTTTTGGTAAGATAGAAAACAAATGAAAAACTTCGTCTTGCGTTGTTAAAAGCAATTGAAAACGCGGTCACGTACACTATTGTTTAAAGGAGGAGGGAGAATTTGTTTGAACATATAATAGGGAATAAAAAAATAAACAATGAATTAATTAATTCTATTAATTTAAACAAATGCTCTCATAGTTACTTATTTGTTGGAACTTCTGGGATTGGAAAAAAGCTAATAGCTAGAGAATTTGCAAAAATGATATTATGCGAAGGAGAACACAAATACTGTAATAAATGTAAGTCATGTGTTGAATTTGACTCAAGAAATAATCCTGATTTCCAAGAAATTGTCCCTGATGGCTCTAATGTTAAAATAGACCAAATACGACAAATGCAAAGTAAAGTATATGAATCACCTATTATATCAAGAAAAAAGGTATATATAATTGATGATGCCGATTTAATGACAAAGGAAGCTCAAAACTGTTTATTAAAAACATTAGAAGAACCAACAGATTTTGTTACTATAATATTAATAGGTGCTATTAATTCTAATTTTTTGAGTACAATAAAATCAAGA
>CAYTEX010000087.1:0-5442 GCA_964437015.1 uncultured Clostridium sp.
CTCCAGATTCATCAAAAATTGGAGATTTCATTTCATATCTTCCAAGTTTAATTTCAACTTTTCCGTAAAAATTATATGTATGTCCAATTTTTATAACATTTTTTAAATAGCTCTGATTATACCAAATTATTGTACATGGATTTTCTCCATCGCGAATTACTAACTTATACATTTTAAGCCTTCTTGCAAAAATCTCTTGTACTTTAGTAATTGCAACACCTTTTATTAATGCTTCTTCTCCATCTGTACAGTCTGAAAGTCTTTTTGCAACGCCTCTATCTTCATAATTTCTTGGAAAGTATGATATTAAATCTTGCAAAGTATTAATATTCAGTTTATTCAATAACTTAACTCTTGTTGGTCCAACATTTTTAATATATTGTACCGGTTTGTTTAAATCTACCACCGTTACTCCTCTTTTCTATTTCGAGTGCTACAGATGTTTTTTTTAGTTTTAATGTAAAGGACTAATCCGCGTCAGCATATCATTTTATAAATTTTCGAAGAGCCGGAACTTGTCGCCGGTCGTAGAAAATTTATAAAATGATATGCGGTTAAACAGGATTAGTCCTTTACATTAAAATTTTCAAAAAAGGACCGTCCCCAATTGAAAATCAGATTTTTAGTAATTTAAAATCTAGTCCATCTGCGCTAACTAATTTGAATTCTACTCCATCTATGTTTCCTTCTACCGCTTCTTCAATCGACTTTCCATGTAAATGTGCATAATAGCATCTTTTTATATCATATTTTTTTAATATTCTCATAAAACCTGTATCAAAATTTTCCTTAATTATTGGAGGATAGTGCATAAATACTACTATTTCTTTTCTTTCATCTGCATTTTTAGAAATTGCATCTTTTATCGATAGCTCAAGTCTAAGTTCTTCTCTTGCTAATATTTTTTTTGAATTTTCTGTATCTAAATGGTTTAAGCTCCAGCCTCTTGTTCCACAAATTATTTTATCTTCAATTTCTATACTATTTGTTTGAATAAAATCTATATTTTTAAAATTATTTTCTTTTAGATAATTTTTCATATTTGTTATAGTTGTCCACCAATATTCATGGTTACCTTTTAACATTATTTTTCGCCCTGGCAAACTACACAAATATTCAAAGTCTTTATATGTATCTTTTAAATGCATAGCCCATGAAAAATCACCAGGATGAATAACTGTATCCTCTTCTTTTACCTTTGATATCCAATCTTTTTTTATTTTTTCTTCGTGGTTTTCCCAATTATCTCCAAATATGTTCATTGGCTTCGGATTATTAAATGATAGGTGCAAATCACCTATTGTGTATATTGCCATTTTTTAATTCCTTTCTACCCTTCTCACTTCTTTTTCTATGTATTTCTTCACATATTGCTCTCATCTTTCTATTTTCTCTATCAATATCTATTCCCACTATTTCTTCTTCTTCACAATTCAGATTTTCATATTTTTTTACAAATATGAGGTCATCACTGCTTTCAGATTGAATTCCTTTTGGTTGATAATATCTAATTATTTTTTCAAAATACATTTTTAGTCTATTCATCTTATTCGATATTGGTGTAAATTTTTTTTCAGGTAATTGTATAATACACTGATCTAACGATTTAATATGAGTTAATTCTATAACAATTGTAGGATTTCTTTTACTTTTCTTATAAATATAGTCCCAAAATATATCTATAAATCTATCATGATTTAATTCCTTATTTTCCCCATTACTATATATTGCGAGATATTGTTTTGGTGTTATTATTAAAACAGCTATTCCTCTGTACTTTTCGCTAAAAAAGTCTTTAAAATTAAAATAATCTGTCATTTGTTTAATTCTTTCTGAAGTTATATCACCATATGTATTTATCCCATATTCAATCATAACTTTTTACCCCAACTTTATAATTTCAATCCTGGCTCTGCATTTAAGCTAAACTCATCTCTTTTTCCCGCTATAAAATTGTAATACCCAGCTGATGCTATCATTGCTGCATTGTCTGTACATAATTTCATGTCAGGCATATATGTTTTTATTCCCTTTTCTTCAAGTTTTAATATTTCGTTTCTTATAAACTTATTTGCTGAAACTCCTCCTGCAATTGCTAATGTATTTATACCTGTTTGCTTTAGTGCTTTTGTTGTATTTTCCACTACCATTTCAGTAACTGCTTTTTCAAAACTTGCACATAAATCTGCTTTGTTTATGTGATTTGTATTATGATTTACATTGATTACTGCTGTTTTTATTCCGCTAAAACTAAAATCTAATGAATTTTCAAAATGAGTTTTGGGAAGTTTTATTGTAGGCTTACCTTCTAATGCTAGTTTATCTACTTTTGGTCCTCCCGGATATCCTAAACCTACTACTCTTGCAACTTTATCAAACGCTTCTCCTATTGCATCATCTCTAGTTTTACCTAAAATCTCAAATTCTGTATAGTCAGTTACTTTTATTATTTGAGTATTTCCACCAGATATTAATAAACAAATAAATGGCGGTTTTAAATCATGATGCGTTATATAATTTGCAGCAATATGACCTTGTATATGATTTACTCCAACTAATGGTTTATTTATTGCATAACTTAACGCTTTTCCATATGATACTCCGACAAGTAGTGCACCTACTAACCCCGGTCCATATGTTGGTGTTACAGCATCTATATCTTCAAATTTAATCCCTGCCTCTTTTAAAGCATATTCTGTAACTCTTGAAATAGCCTCTATATGATTTCTTGATGCTATTTCTGGAACAACACCACCATATTTTTCATGTATTGGGATTTGGGTATCTATGATATTTGATAAAATTTCTCTTCCATTTCTTACAACTGCTACTGATGTTTCATCACAGCTTGTTTCAATTCCCAGTGTTAAAATATCTTTCATTATCTTCCTTCTTTCGACTAATATTTTACTAAAAAAAGCAAAAAATAGCAAGTGTTTACCTGCTATTTTGTACGCTATTCATTTCTTGTCCAAAACCTTCTTTATTTAAAGTATTTAATGGCCTTAATTCATTATTGGAAGATAATACATTACGAGCATTCATTAATCCTGTAAAAGTACCAATATATACAGTAAAAGCATTTTTTACAGTAATTTGTTCATATTTAATATTATTTATTCCAACTACTGAAAAATATGGAATTACTCCTAACATATAAACATCATATAATGTTTCATCTTCGTAAAGTCCAATTTGTTTATTTCGCTCTTTATTTATTTCTTCCATTTTTTTAGATATACTTTCAAATACACTTCCTATCTGCTCCGTTCCTTTTCCATTCACTTTCCATATTTCACTATTTTCGATTTTATTTATACTAAGATTTTCGTCAAATGTATTTTTGTTTGTGTATGTTGCTTTTATATTGCTACTATAGTCATCTTCTTTAGAGAAAAGATCAACAATAGACTCTTCACAAGTTAGTATTGCAACTTCTTGTACTTCTTGTAATGTTTTTAATCCATTATATCCTATTGTAATCGACATAATTTCTTGAGAATTCCCTTTTATTTTTATATTATATATTAATTTTTCTTCTTCTTTTGTCTTTTCTATACTAACTGTCGTATTGTTTTCTCCATTAAGTGCTCCTTTTTCTTTGCTTTCAATTAGTATTCCATTTTCTGTTTTAGTAATTGTTTGAATTTGCGTTTCTGTTATAGTTTCAGTTTTTTCCAGTTTTCCATCTGTTATATATAAATTAAACTGATATATTTCATCAGAAACTGAAGCATCTTCAGAAGTTGATGAATTTGTTGTAAGATTTCCAAATATGTCATCCTTATTATTATCTTGTTTAATCTCTTCTTCTACCGATTGTTTTAAATCTTCTTTTGCAGTTTTAATTGCTTCATCAAGTTCTTCTTCTGAATAATTTGAAAATCTCGTTAATATATTTTTAATAATTTTCCATATTTCTTCGTCTTCTTGCATTTCTTGTAACATGTTTGCTACTATTTCTTTAAGCTGTCTTTCTGTAATCTTTAATGAATATACTGTTGTTTTGTCTTGATTAGTGGATGAAAACATATCATCCTTTAAACTATTAAATAATTGTTTTTTATATTTGTCTATTATTTCATCCATTTCTTCATCTGTTACAAATGAGTCAACTAAATTTCCATCTAATTTATTTGGAATTAATTTAAGTTGTTCTTCATTAAGTCCTAATGCTTTTGCCCATTCTTGTAAATTATTATTTTCTATAGATATGTAACTCTTTAAAATATTATTAATTCTAAATCCATATAAATCATCTTGAGCTATTAAATCTATATCTGTTGTTTGATTTTCAGGAAAATTGATTTTTATATTTTGTGAATTTATTCTATTTGCCTTATCTACTTTTCCATTAATTAAAATATTGCTATTTTCCACTAGTTGCATTTTTTTGCTTTTATTTGAATCTTCTGTACCATAATTAATTGCTATTTTACCATTATTTTGATATGGCGTATTTTTCATTTTATTTTTATAAGCATCTAAATCTTCATCTTTTATTTGATTATAAATAAAATCTCCACTTTCAGCTAAATATTTTAAATATACCTGCTTATTTGATTTCATTTTGTCTGTTCTAAAATATAGATATGCGAAAATCCCAATTAGTGCAATTAATACAATTATTAAAAAACAAATTAATATTTTGATTATTTTTTTCATTTTTCTCTCCTTTTATAAAAAATCACATTTAGTATTATATCATATTTTTTTTATATTTAATATATATTTTTATTTTTTTATTATTTTTTTTATTTCTTCTATGAAAATTGGTCCCTGTCTTATAATATTGATTTCATCAGATGTGCAATCTACTATAGTACTTGCTTGTCCAAAAGAAACTTTTCCTTCTAAAACACCATCTAAATTTTGAAATTTTTCTTGTATTTCTTCAATGCTTTTGCATACAGGTTCCCCACTTAAATTAGCACTAGTCATAAATATTGGGCTTCCAACTTTTTCTATTAAGTCTTCTAAAGTTTTTGATGTTGCCATTCTAACTGCTATTAATCTTAATCCATTATTAACATATTCAGGAATTACTATTCTTTTTTCCAAAAGAATAGTAATTGGTCCTGGCATAAAAGCATTTATTATTTTTTCTGATTTTTCATCTACTTTAGCAATACTTTTAATTTGTTTTAAATTAGCACACATAACTGGAAAAGCATTATTCTCTGGTCTATTCTTAATTTTAATTAAGTTTTCTTTAGCTTTTTCAGATGCAATATGTGCACATAAACCATATACTGTATCTGTTGGTACAGCAACAATTCCATCATTTTTTAAAATTTGTGCAATTTCATCTATTTCATTGTTTTTAAATACTCTCATATCTTGCCTTCTTTAATTTTTTTAATACTATACTTATTAGTTTAGCGTATTTAGCATTTGCTCTAAACTATTCTTATATTATCATATATTTCCATTTGATTTATT
>CAYTEX010000088.1:0-5421 GCA_964437015.1 uncultured Clostridium sp.
AAAATATTTTTTATCTCCAAAATATTTTAACGGAATGTATAGCCTATCAACTTTTTTAATAAATTATAATCATAATGTAGGTTTAAAATATTTAATAATAAAGAAATTTTAGATTCTTTATTTGAATCATATATACATTTTTTTTGTGATTTATTATTATTTATATGACTTCTTTTAAATGCATCAGTAATAGCAGTTTCAATTTTCTCAATTCCAATACGCCTTAATTCATTTAAAACAGAAATAGGCAGAAATAGGTTATCATCTAAAGAAATATTGAATTCTTTAAAATTAAATGGAGTATCACTAGTTTTGTTAAATTGATTAATTATTTTATCTTTTGTTAAAGGCTGGTTTTGAGAAGGCTGCGGGATATAGTTATATGTAAATTCTATTGTTTTATTAAAATTAGGGCAATAAATTTTTACTAAAATAGGTGCATAATTTGTTATTAGAATAGTACAATTTAAGACCTGAGTTATATATTCTTTTAAATAGCTTAATTTAGCCTTTTCAAGTAATGATTTACTATTAATTTTATAAATTTTATCTCCAACTTTAATATTTCCTTTCATTCTTCCAAAAGAAACAGAATCACCTTGATTTGCGGATTTTATATTGATGTTTCTATTCATTAATTCAGAAATTGTATATTTAGTATTTTCATTTTCAAAAGAAATAGAGTCGCCTAAATCGACATTATTTTCTAATTTACAAGAAACAATCCCTTTATAAGAATTATATTTAGAAATTTTACCTAAATAAATTCCCATATTATTTTGACGATCTGGAAAAATCAAATTATGATTTTCTTCATTAGAAAGATGACCAGAAGAAAAACCACCTCTATTAAAAACTTGCAATAAATCCTGTTTATCTTTATTATCAATAACATAAGTTTTTGAATCATTATATGCCAAATCAATATATTTTCTATAAATTCTAGTAACTGTAGCAACATATTCAGGGCTTTTCATACGACCTTCGATTTTGAGAGACGTGATACCAGATTCAATAAGAGCAGGGATAAACTCCAAACCACACAAATCTCTAGGACTCAAAAGGTAACCAGGTTTTAAATTGGGACCGGGTACTTTTTTTGAAAATCCACGGCAACCTGCACGGCTGAGCACATTTGCCACGATTCCCTGATCTTCCACCAATCATACTTGAAAGTAAACATTGTCCAGAATAAGAAATGCATAATGCACCGTGAATAAATACTTCTAAATCTATATTTGAGTTTTTTGAAATATATTTAATTTCATCAATAGACAATTCACGAGATAATACCGATCTTTTAAATCCAAGCTTTTGCAGTTGAAGAACTCCTTCTAAATTATGTGTTGTCATTTGAGTACTTGCATGTATTTCTATATCTGGAAAATCATGAATTAGTTTTATTGCTAATCCAATATCCTGTACAATAATTGCATCTATTCCATATTCATATGCTTTTTTTGCTAGGTTATAGGCATCTTTAAATTCATTTTCTTTTATAAGGGTATTTAATGTAAGATGTGTTTTTACACCACGAAGTTTGGCATAATTTATTGCATTATTTAGCTCTACATCATCAAAATTTCCGGCAAAAGCTCTAGCGCCAAAAGAACTTGCACCGAAATATACAGCATTTGCACCATTTTGTACAGCAGCTTTTAAACATTCAAAATTTCCAACTGGGGAAAGTAATTCTATCATTTTTAATTTACCTTTCATTTTTTATAAAGTTATTATATATCAATTAACATAATTCTGTCAATTAGTTGTATTTGGTGACGGGGAATAAATAGGATATTTTTGCTTTATCTTATTTTGGAACAGATAAAAAAAATCTTATTTGTTCTGTTACCAAACGAAACGAATGAGGTAAAGATAAATAAAAAAGTAACAAAAGTGTAACATTACTCATACTATACAATAAAAACATAAAGGAGGATTTAAAATGCCAGAGAATAATTTAAATATGCAAGGGCAAAATGACCGTTCATGTGGATGCAACAATAATAACGGAATATTTGGTGGACTTTTTGGAGGAAATGGATGTGGTTGTTCAAATGATAGTGAAATATTATTTTTCATAATAATATTCTTATTATTATTTACTAATTTTGGCAAATAGTTTAATTTGGAACCAGTTGTCAATGGGGACGGACCTTTTTGACAACTTTACGAATAATAAATTTAAATTTTAATAAAAGCTATTACAAAAATCTAATCCAAGTGACATTAATGAAAAATAACTAATCCGTATCAAGCATTTCGTTTTATAAATTTTCGAAGAGCCGGAACTTGTCGCCGGTCGTAGAAAATTTATAAAATGATATGCGGTTAAACAGGATTAGTTATTTTCAAAAAAGTACCGGTCCCAATTTGCACTGTAAAAAAAGACCCAGTTCTAAAGACCCGGGTCCACTAATCTATTCATATTGGTACGACTCTCAAAGAAAACGAAAAGAATTACCTTTTGGGAGAGTTATTATTGGGTTAATTCTAAAACCCAACCTGATAAACCTATTTCTTTCAAAGATAGTCTTTGGTATTTTTTAGGGCAACATTGTTGTAAATAATTATTAGCTATTGATTTGTATAGCTCAAGGTTACAAGTAAAAATGTATTTAGTTGAATAATCTACCATAATGCAGTTATTTGTGTTTTTTGGAATGACAAATTTATCATTAGTTATTAATTGTAAAACTTCTTTACATTCTTTTTGAATTCCGATTTCAAAAGCTCTTTTTTCTTGTTCATAAATACTTAATATTTTTTGCATGAGTGGAGTAGTTTTTTTTTCGCGTTTAGCAAAGTATTCTTGAGATTTAAAATTATTCAGAACCTCTATAACAAAAGAAGGATTTAACTTGGTTTTATATTCTGTACCATAAGCACGATCTTTAGCATAATGATAAAAATTACTAAAAGTGGGATTTAGATCCGATAGACCCAAATCTGCCCCCTCGTGTACACATTGTCTGGCAAATGGTTTTATTTGACTTATTACATATTCGTGAGCTTTTGATAGTTCTTGTTCTCTTGCTGAATTTATACTAGATAATGCAGATTTAAATTCTTGGGTTGAGATTTCGTTACGAGAAGATTCCGGTTTCTTTTCAAAAGTTCTTTTTTCTTGTTCATAAATAAGCAATATTTTTTGCATGAGTGGAGTAGTTTCTTTGTTGCTTTTAGCATAGGATTCTTTTATACCATAATCAAACAAAACATCTCTAATAAAAGTACGATTTGTATTAGCAGGGGCAGAACTTAGAACATGATGACAAAATTCTTGAAAAGTTGGATGCATATCCCAATATGGCTCCAAAAGTACACATTGTCTGGCAAATGGTTTTATTTGACTTATTACATATTCGCGAGCTTTTGATAGTTCTTTCTTACGTGTTTCTTCTCTTGCTAAATCTATATTAGACATTGCAGTTTCATAATCTTTTGTTGATGGTTCGTTACGAGAATCTTCGAATTCCATATATTGCTACTTCCTTTCTATGAAACTTATTAAAATAAAATAATGATGTTATTATACCATGCTATTTACATAATGTCAATAACGACTTCAATTTGCACTTGCATAATGAAAAAAAATGTTATAAAATGAAGCAAATCAAGAAGAGAGGAAAAATAATTTATGGCAAAACCTGCAAAAACTATTTTTGTTTGTAATGAGTGTGGATACGAAAGTGCAAAATGGATGGGAAAATGTCCTGCTTGTAATAGCTGGAACACTTTTTTTGAACAAAAAGTTGAAAAAATAACAGAAAATGGTGTTAAGAAGTTAAAAGAGAGAAATGAGCCTAAAGCATTAAATTCATATAAAGGACAAGAAGTATCAAGAACATCTACAGGGTTTGGAGAGTTAGATAGAGTTCTTGGAGGAGGGATTGTTAAAGGATCTTTGATTTTACTAGGAGGAGAACCTGGAATAGGAAAGTCAACTCTTATTTTAGAACTATGCGATAAAATAAAAGGAGAAGGCAAAGTTTTATATGTTTCAGGTGAGGAATCTGCTGAACAAATTAAACTAAGGGCAGATAGACTGGGTATAAATAATGATGATATTTTATTTTTAGGTGAAACAGATATTGATATTGTAAAAGAGAACATAGAAGAAATGCAACCTAAACTTGTAATTATAGATTCTATCCAGACAATGTATTCAGATGAATTAACGGCAGCTGCAGGTAGCGTAAGTCAGGTTAGAGAAATTACATCTCAAATTATGAGAATATGTAAATCAAAACAAATTACTACTATTATAATTGGACATGTAACTAAAGATGGAACTATAGCTGGTCCAAGAGTTTTAGAACATATGGTAGATACTGTTTTGTACCTAGAAGGAGAAAGATATTTTTCTTATAGAATTTTAAGAGGTGTAAAAAACAGATTTGGTTCAACCAAAGAAATAGGTATGTTTGAGATGAAGGGGGAAGGATTAGTAGAAATTACAAATCCTTCAGAAATATTGATTTCAGAAAGAGACGACAATCCATCTGGATCTTGTATAGTTGCAAGTATGGAAGGAACAAGGCCGATGCTTATTGAACTTCAAGCATTAACGACTTTGTCGGTATTTGGAATTCCAAAAAGAACTGCAAATGGATTAGACTACAACAGACTTGCGGTTTTAATTGCTGTATTAGAAAAGAGAGCAAATTTACAAATTGGTGGACAAGATATATATGTAAATGTAGTTAGCGGAATTAAACTAAATGAACCATCAATAGATTTAGGAATAGTATGTGTTTGCGCATCAAGCTTTAAAAATATTCCTATTCCCAAAGATACAGTTATAATGGGAGAAGTAGGACTTACAGGTGAAGTAAGAAGAATAAATATGATTGAAAAGAGACTTAAAGAAGCGGAAAAACTTGGCTTCAAAAGATGTATTATTCCTGAGAATAATAAAAAACATTTAGAAGAAAAATTTAAGATGGAATTAATTGGTGTAAAAGATATTGGAGAAGCGCTTAGAGCTTTGGGATTGAAGAATAGATAGATTATGATTGAAGTGAGATGTGAGAGGAAGAAGTATGAGGTAGGAGGTAGGAGGTCAGACCTCCAATTTCCAACCTACCACCTCAAGAATTATAGAAAGGGAGAAATTAAAATTTTTAACAAAATATTAGACCTAATTTATCCACCTGTGTGTGGAATATGTGGAAAACTTTCAGAAAACTCTTTATGTAAGAAGTGCCAAAATAAGATTTATAAAGAAGCCATATTTGGACAAGAAAAATATGAAGATAAGTTTTTTGATACTCATTTTTACTTATTTAAATATGACGGAATCATAAGAGATAAACTTATAGACTATAAATTCAATGAAAAGCCATATTTATATAAAACTTTTGTGAAATTTTTTGTTTTTTACGAAAAAAACTATTTTCATTTTGATTTTTATTATAT
>CAYTEX010000089.1:0-5342 GCA_964437015.1 uncultured Clostridium sp.
GCATAATATTCTTTTGTAAAAAACAAAAAAGAAGCTTATGCTTCTATTTCTTGAACTGTATTTTGTCTTTTCTCTTTGATAACGTCAATGACCTTTAGAATGTCAATCATTAAGAATGATGTACCACTAATTGAGTTAAAGATAATCATACTAGGAATGCCCTTGAATACACCCTATGCTAACCAACAATAGTTACCAATCATTAATAATAACATAGTAAATGTAGTATTTTATTTTGCATTTATTATTATATTTATATATGAAGCAACTATATATCGTAAAAATTCGTTAATTATGTTTGTTGCAATATTTTGGGAATTAGTTGTTTTCTTATTTATATATAGAGATTGGGCTGTCCAAAAAACAAATACAATGTTCTTAATTTTAATTTTTATTTCTTGGATAAATTTAGAAGAAGAGAAAACAAAAATAGTGGAAAATAAGAATAAAATTATGAAATTTGTTTTAATATATACTTGCACTGTATTTTTATTGTTTTGCGATGTTAATAGTCTACAAAACATAGTGCAAGAAGTAAATTATATATATAGTGATTCAAAAAATATTGCTAAATTTATAAATGAAAATATAGAAGAAGATGCTATTTTTGTTTGTATGGATATGCCAAGAGCATCTGCTATTATTCCATACGTAAATAACAGAAAATTTGTAGATTCTGTAACAATAAAAGAATTTACATATGTTACATGGAATGAAAATGCATATAAAAGAGTAAGTACTGAAAAAGCTATTAAAAATGCAAATGAAATATATAAAAAAAATCAAAAAGTATATTTAATAGAAAGTATATATAAAGAAACTGAAAATAATGATATAAAAAAATTACAAGAACAAAACATTTTATCTAATGCTTTATATGAAACGGATTTAAATAAAATATATAAAGACGAAGCTTATAAAATATACAAAATAAACCTTTAAAATATAATGTGAAAAAATAATTAGGAGAATTTTAAGTGGAAAAAAAAACAATACTAATAAAAAAATACATAAAAGATAATAAAAAAGACCTTATAATAATACTAATATATGCAATTGTAACATTTATAGTAACAATATTTTTTCATGAAAAATGGAGAGATGAGGCACAAGCATGGCTTTTAGCAAGAGACCTAAATCCAATAGAATTGTTTAAGCAAATAAAATATGAGGGGCATCCACCATTATGGCATTTGATACTTATGCCATTTGCAAAATTAGGATTTCCATATATGACAATTAGCATAATAAGTTGGGTAATCATGTGTGTTAGTTCATGGATATTACTAAGAAAAGCACCATTTAAACAGACTACAAAAATATTAATTTTATTTAGTGCATCTTTTATATATTTCTATCCAACTATCTCAAGGAATTACTGCCTTATTCCTTTAGCAATATCAATAATTGCAAGCATTTATCCAAATAGGAACGAGAAAAAATTACAATATGTTCTTTCTGTGTTGTTTTTAGCATATACACATGTAGTTATGTTAGGATTGGTTGGAATACTATATTTATTTTTCTTTTTAGAACAATTTTTTTATATTAAAAAAAGTAAAAATGAAAAACAAGTTCTGGGATTATCGTTTGCAATAGCAGTAATAGGATTACTATGTTTAGTAGCAATGTTATTCGGAAGTATAGGCGCAAATAACGATATATCTACATCAAACAATCTGATTATTAAAGTTCATAGTTGGAAAATGTTTGCAAGACTGGTAAAAATTTATGTGAAAAATATTAATATTTTATTAAGAAGTATTGAAGCAGGAATAGTAGGTGAAATTGGATATACTAGAGGATTTAATACAATATGTTTCATTGGTATTATTGCATTATTGGTTTTTCAAATAAAAGTTAACAAAAAAAATGCAATAATTTTGGTTATTTCATGTTTATGGCAAATGATGATATATTTATTTATATATTCGGATACATCAGGTCAAAAATTAAATACTATGTTTCTAATTTTTATATTTATAGCATGGATAAATTTAGCATGTGATAGTGAGAAAATAAACAACATAAATGATAAATTCAAGAAATATATAATGCAATTTTGCGTATTTATTGTTATATTAAGTGATATATTTGGACTAACAAATATACAAACTGAAATTAATAAAGCATACAGTGATTCAAAAAATGTAGCAAACTATATGAACCAAAATTTAGATGAAGATGCTATTATTGTTTGCACAAATTGTCCAACTGCATCGGCAATTATCCCATATTTAAAAAATGTTAAATTTTGGAATCCGTTTTCTAGGCAATATTTTTCATATATAATTTGGAAAAATGATTTTAATACAGATTTAGAAATTGATGAAATTATTAACAATATAAAAGAAAAATTGCCTTTAAATAAGGTATATTTACTAGAATCGTATGAACATACAGCTTTAGAGGAGAATCCAAATATTATAAAATTAATAGAAAATGGAACATTATCAGAAGAATTGTATAGTAGTAACGAATTTAACGAATTTATAAAATTTGACGAAATTTATAAACTCTATAAAGTTAATCTATAATAAAAGGAGCAAATATGAAAAAAGTAATAATTATTGGAGCTGGTCCAGCTGGTCTTACTGCAGCTGATAAGTTATTAGATGAAAAAGAAAAATATGAAGTAATAGTATTAGAAGAAAGCCAAGAAATTGGTGGAATATCAAAAACAGTAAATTATAATGGAAATAGAATGGATATAGGAGGACATAGATTTTTTTCAAAAAACCAGGAAGTAATGGAATACTGGAAGAATTTAATGCCACTTCAGGGTGAAAACTCTTTTGATGATGAAGAACTTCGGAAGAAATAAACCACTTGAAAAGGGTGGACCAAATCCAAATGAACAAGATAATGTTATGCTTATTCGTACAAGAGTTTCAAGAATTTACTTTCTAAAAAAATTCTTTGATTATCCAGTTACTTTAAAATGGCAAACTTTAAAAAATATGGGATTTATAAGAACAATAAAAGTTGGTTTTAGCTATTTAAAAGCAGTTATATTTAAAAGAAAGGAAAAATCCTTAGAAGATTTTTTTATAAATAGATTTGGTAAAGAATTATATAATATGTTCTTTAAAAATTATACTGAAAGACTTTGGGGTAGAAAAGCAACTGATATTTCAAGTGATTGGGGAGCACAACGTGCAAAAGGAGTTTCTATTTCAGCTGTATTAAGGGATATGTTTAATAAAGTTTTTGGAAAGAAAAACAAAGATAATACAGAAACATCGTTGATAGAAGAATTTTGGTATCCAAAATATGGACCAGGTCAACTATGGGAAAATTTAGCTAAAAGAATTGAAGCAAAAGGTGGTAAAATATTAAAAGGATATAGGGTTACTAATATTAATATAAAAAACTACCAAATAAAATCTGTAGAATGTGAAACTTCAATAGGAAAACTTACTATAGAGGGAGATATATTTATATCTTCAATGCCACTAAAAGATTTAGTAACAGGATTTAAAGGAGAAAGAATTCCTGCAAAAATTTTAGATATAGCAAAAGGATTACCATATAGGGATTTTATGACAGTTGGACTTTTGGTAAATAAATTAAATTTGAAGAATGAAACAAACATAAAAACATTGGGAAATATTGTACCAGATTGTTGGATGTATATACATGAACCAAATACAAAAATTTTAAGACTTCAAATTTTTAATAATTGGTCACCATATATGGTAAAAGATGCTAAAAACACAGTTTGGATTGGATTAGAATGTACTTGCCAAGAAAATGATAAATATTGGAACATGAGTGATGAAGAATTCATTAATTTGGTATCAGAAGAATTAGTAAAAATGGGAATTATCGAAAAAAATGATATACTAGATTCACATAGAGAAAAGATAAAAAAAGCATATCCGTCATATTTTGATACATATAAGGATATCGACAAATTAATTGTATATCTTAATAAATTTGAAAATCTATATTGTGTTGGTAGAAATGGCCAACATAGATATAATAATATGGATCATTCTATGGTTACTTCATTTGAAACTGTTAAAAATATAGTTAATGGAGTTAAAGATAGGACTAATATATGGAGTGTTAATACAGAAAAAGAGTACCATGAGGTTAAAGTTGGAAAATAAGAGAGGTTTTATAAAATGAGTAAAAGACTTTTATTAATTGATGGAAATAGTATAATGAATAGAGCATTTTATGGAATTATGGGAAATAAAATGTTGTCAAGTAATGGAAAGTATACAAATGCGGTATATGGTTTTTTAGCTATTTTATTTAAAAATTTAGAAGATTTAAATCCAGACTATATTGCAGTATCTTTTGATTTAAAAGCCAAAACAGAAAGACACAAACTCTATGAAGGATATAAAGCAAATCGACATGGAATGCCAGATGAACTTGCTCAGCAAATGCCTATGATTAAAGAAGTCTTGAAAGCTATGAACATAGATATTGTTGAAATGGAAGGCTATGAGGGAGATGATATTTTAGGAACATTAAGCAAATATGGAGAGGAACAGGGACTTGATGTTACTATTTTATCAGGAGATAGAGATACATTTCAACTAGCAACAGATAAAGTTACAATTAGAATTCCAAGAACCAAGCAAGGAAAAACAGAAACAGATGAATATGATAGAAATCGAGTATTTGAGGAATATGGATTAGAACCAAAAGCTTTAATAGAAGTTAAGGGATTGCAAGGAGATTCATCTGACAATATTCCTGGAGTACCAGGAATAGGTCCTAAAACGGCAATAAGCATAATTCAAAAATATGGAACAATTGAAAATCTTTACAAAGCTATAGAAGAAGGAACAGATGATTTAAAGGGGAAAAGTAAGGAATCAATTATAGAAAATAAGGATATGGCATATCTTTCAAGAACACTAGGAGAAATAAATTTAAATGTTCCATTACCAGACACATTAGAAGACTTAAAAACAGATGAGTGGGACAAAGCAAAGGTTTTAGAATTATTTGAAGAATGGAATTTTAAAAGATATATTGAAAGATTTAATTTAGAAGATACAGGTTCTTGTAATACAGAAAAAAAGGATTTATCTAATTTATTTGAAACAAAACAAGATACTACGATAAAAGAAGTAGAAAACTATTTAAATAAACAAAATAAACTAGTATTTTATTTAGGATTAGAAGAGGACTCAAATCCAGAATTAATTGTTAAAAGCAAAATTAAATCAATTTCAATTTTTAATAGCGAGGAAAACAAGGCATATTTTGTAAAAGATACTCAAGAAGGATTTTTTGACTTTTTAAAAATAATATTTGAAAATGATAAAATTGAAAAATATGGATATAATTTATCAAATGCTTATATATTATTAAAACAA
>CAYTEX010000090.1:0-5296 GCA_964437015.1 uncultured Clostridium sp.
TCATTCCTATGTGTGCCTTCGAGCGAAGCGAGAAAGGAATGGAATTTAAAATGATTTTAGTTTTATTAATAATTATTTTAATAATTGTATTTGCATCTATTAGACAGATTAATCAATACGAAAGAGGAATATTATTTAGATTTGGTAAATTTGCCAAAATCTTAAATCCAGGATGGCATGTAATATTACCAATAATACATTCATATAGAAAGGTGGACGTAAGAACAAAAGCAGTAGACGTTCCAGAACAAGAAGCAATTACAAGAGATAATGTTTCAATAAAAATAAATGCAGTATTATATTATAATATTTTTGATGCTTCAAAATCTATACTTGCAGTTCAAAACTTTAATTATGCTGTAAGTCAGCTTGCACAAACTACAATGAGAAATATTGTAGGTTCAGTTTCTTTAGACGAATTATTAACAGAAAGGGAAAAATTAAGCACAGAAATATGTAAAATAGTTGACCAAGAAACAGATCCATGGGGAATTAAAGTTGAAAATGTGGAGCTTAAAGATATATCTTTACCAGAAGAAATGAAAAGAGTTATTGCAAAAGTTGCAGAAGCAGAAAGAGAAAAACAAGCTGTAATTACAAAGGCCAATGGTGAGGTCGAGGCAGCAAATAATTTAGCACAAGCAGCTGCTATTATGAATCAAGCTCCAGGAGCATTACATTTAAGAACACTTTCAACATTAAATGACTTAAGTAGTGATCAATCAAATACTGTAATTTTTGCTATACCAATAGAAGGTCTTGAAGCTTTAAAAGGAATAGCAAATAGAAATTAAAAAATTATGCAAAACTCGGATTTTTAATAATCTGAGTTTTTTTGTTAAATTTTATAAAAAAGAATAGTAATTTTTTTTTCTATATGATAAAATGAAAAAAAGTTTTTTATAGTACAATTTTAAGATAAAAATTAGAGGAACATATATGAAAAAAGTATTTATTGAAAATGATAAAGAAACAAAAAGAGTAGTGTTTATAGATATAGCAAAGGGAATTGCGATAATATCCATTATACTTGGACATTTAGGTTTAAATGAGATTAACAGAGTGGTTTTTACATTTCATGTTCCAATATTTTTTATAATAACAGGATATTTTATAAATAAAAAATATACTATTAAAGAATTTATTAATAATAAATTTAAAAGATTAATAATACCATATTTTATAACATCATTTTTAATAATAATAATATCTCTGTTTTCACTGAAAATTTTTTTTGGTGTTAATATTTTGAATACATTAGGAGTAAGAGAATGGCTAATAGCTACAATTTATGGTGCAGGAGATAATCATATTTTTTTGGGATATAAATATAGAGCAATTGGTGCTATATGGTTTTTATGGGCATCTTTTTGGGCAAGTACTTTTATACGTATTTCACTCGAGTTTAAAAAAGAGTATAGAATACTATTTATTACTGTTTTATTTTTAATTGGATATTATACTTCAAAAATAATATGGTTTCCTCTAAGCATTCAAGCTGGTTTTTGTGCCACATTATTTATGTATGTGGGTTATTTAATTAATATATATTTTGATAAATATAAAAATATATATTATAAATATAAAAAATATATAATAATAGTTTCTTTTTTTATATGGATACAATTTATACATAATTTCAAATCTTTTTGGCTAGTACATTGCGATATAGGAAGAGGTTTTATCGATATTATAGGATGTTTATGTGCTTGTTATTGTATTATGTTACTATCTAAAATTATAAATCAAAAAACAAAAATCATATATAAAATTCTTGACTTTTCAGGAAAATATAGTTTATTGATATTATGTATTCATTTAATAGAATTAAATTTTTTTAGATGGACTAATATAATAACTATAAATAATACATTAAATATATCATCACACCATTTGATAATATTTATAGCTTTTGGAAAAATAATTTTTGATATTGGATTAGCATATATTTTATCAAAAAATAAATTAATCAACAAAATATTTTATAAATAATTTGTTAAAAAAATTAGGCAAGAAAAGGGTATAAAAATGTAAAAATACACCAAAATAATATTGAGGTGTATTTTTATGTGGAAAAAAGTTTTAATTTCGGCAATATTTATTATGATAATGATTATAGGAATGAGAGCATTCTACACAAATAATCAAAGTAAGAAAAATGAAAATGATGTAGAAAATTTGGTAAGTCAAGAAGAGGAAATTTCGTCAGAATATGTCACAGATGAATGTTCAAATGAATGGGGAGATTATAGTTTAACAGTTCAAGAGGAATTAAAAGAAGCTAGTCAAAATTTAAATGATGAAAATAAGACCTATATTGTAAAAGCTGAAGATAATTATATAAAAGTATATTATATAAATAATAAAAATGAGGAAATTTTATATAGAGTTACAGATATTTCAATTCAGTATTTAGGACAAAATGATGTAGAAGAATTAAAGCAAGGTATTAAGGTTGTTGGATTACAAGAATTAAATCAACTTATAGAAGATTATGAATGATATTATTTTGTGTTAGCATGCACTTTTTAGTAGTAAGATAAAAAAGAAAAATGAATAGATCTATGCACTTGCTTTTTTTTATCAAATATAGTAGAATTACACTGAAAAATGAAGAAGGAAGTGTACTAATTAACATGCAAATAGATAAATCAAAATGCTCACCAATGATGCAAAAATATATAGAAACAAAAGAACAATACCAAGACTGTATTTTATTTTACAGACTTGGCGATTTTTATGAGATGTTTTTTGATGATGCAATTCTTGTTTCGCATGAATTAGAAATTACGCTAACAGGAAAAGACTGTGGGCTAGAAGAAAGAGCTCCAATGGCAGGAGTTCCTTTTCATGCTGCAGATAATTATATTGCAAAACTTGTATCAAAAGGCTATAAAGTCGCAATATGTGAACAATTAGAAGATCCTAAAACAGTTAAAGGTATAGTAAAAAGGGGGGTTATTAAGGTTGTAACTCCTGGAACTGTTGTAGAATCAAACATGCTAGAAGAAAGAAAAAATAATTATATAATGGCAATATATAAAGCAGGATTATATTTTGGAATTGCTATATCAGATATTTCTACAGGAGAATTTTATAGCAGTTCTATAAAGGAAAATAATAATTTTTCTTTACTTTTAGACGAAATTTCAAGATATAACCCAGCAGAAATTATTGCAAATAAAATGATGATGGAATCAGCAGAGGAAATTTCTAAAATAAAAACAAGATTTCCTAGTGTTTACATAACTTCAACAAATGAAGAATATTTTAGTGAAGATATAACAAAAGTTCAAAATAAATTTCTTTTAGTAGATAGTAAAGGAAATGAATTTAAAGAAATTAACCAAAACTTACTTGCAATATGCAGTATAAATGCTTTAAAAGAGTACATAGAAAAGACTCAAATGACAGATTTATCACATATAAATAAAATTGTAATATATTCAGTTTCAAAATATATGTCACTTGATATAAATGCAAGAAGAAACTTAGAAATAACGGAAAAACTTAGAGATAAATCAAAAAAGGGAACTCTACTTTGGGTATTAGATAAAACATCAACATCAATGGGGGGAAGGCTACTCCGAAGATGGCTAAATGATCCGCTAATAGATGAAAAAGAAATCAATAAAAGACTTGGTGCTGTCGAAGAGTTAAAAAATGATATTATCTTAAGAGGAGATATAATAGATAATTTAAAAAAAGTATATGATATAGAGCGCTTAGCAGGAAAAATGGCTTATGGAAATGCAACTCCTCGTGATATGATAACTTTAAAAAACTCATTAATAAAACTTCCAGAAATAAAAAGCACTTTGGCAGGAGTTAGGTCAGAATATCTAACAGAGATATGTTCCAATATTGATGAACTTCAAGATATATTTAAATTAATAGATATATCAATAGTAGATGATCCACCAATGAATACAAAAGATGGAGGATATATAAAACTTGGTTTTAATGAAGAAATAGACACTTTAAAAGATGCAACTCAAAATGGAAAAACTTGGCTTATGAAACTAGAAGCAGATGAGAAAGAAAAAACAGGAATAAAATCTCTAAAGGTAGGATTTAATAAGGTTTTCGGATATTACATAGAAGTTACAAATATGTATAAAAATATGGTTCCAGATAATTATATTAGAAAACAGACTTTAACAAATGGAGAAAGATATATTACAGAAGAATTAAAAAATATGGAGAACCAGATTTTAGGGGCAGAAGAAAAAGTAATAAAGCTTGAATTAGAAGCATTTAAAACTATTAGAGAAGAAATATCAAAAAATATAAAAAGGCTTCAAAGAACAGCTGAAGCAATTTCAACACTAGATGTACTTTCATCATTTGCAAGAGTTGCAGAAGATATGAATTATTGTAAACCTACAATAAATAAAGAGGGCATAATAGACATAAAAGATGGAAGACACCCAGTAATAGAAAAAATGCTAGGGGCTGGAGAATTTATTCCAAATGATACATATTTAGATGAAAATCTAAACAGACTTTCAATCATTACAGGGCCTAATATGGCAGGAAAATCAACATATATGAGACAAGTTGCATTAATCACTCTAATGGCACAAGTGGGAAGTTTTGTTCCAGCAAGTAGTGCTACAATAGGTGTTGTGGATAAAATATTTACAAGAGTTGGAGCATCAGATGATTTAAGCATGGGGCAAAGTACATTTATGGTAGAAATGATGGAAGTTGCAACAATATTAAAAGAGGCAACAAAAAATAGTTTAGTAATTTTAGATGAAATAGGAAGAGGAACATCTACATACGACGGACTTTCTATTGCATGGGCAGTTGCAGAATATATTGCAGATAGAGAAAAATGTGGAGCAAAGACACTATTTGCAACACATTATCACGAAATGACAACATTAGAAGAAGAAGGAAATGGTATCAAAAATTATTCAATAGCTGTAAAAGAAAAAGGAGAAGATATAATCTTTTTAAGAAAAATAGTTAAAGGTGGAACAGATGAAAGCTATGGTGTGCATGTAGCAAAACTTGCAGGAGTTCCAAAAGATGTTACAAAAAGAGCAAATGAAATATTAAAAAGTCTTGAAAGAAAGAGCATTTTAAAAGACAAGCCTCAAACAAAATCAGAAAAGCAAAAACAAGAGGGACAATTCGATATGTTTAACTATAAACTTGCAGAAATTGCGCACGAACTAGATATGGTTAATTTAAATGAATTAACTCCAATAGATGCATTAAATACTTTAGTAAAAATAAAAGAGAAGATGACATAACATTTTCATTTGGGGACGGTCCTTTTTTGAAA
>CAYTEX010000091.1:0-5214 GCA_964437015.1 uncultured Clostridium sp.
CGTGGAGTGTGGCTGAAATCTTTCGTATAGTGTTTAAATAAATGAAAAACTTCGTCTTGCGTTGTTAAAATTTTATTCAAAAATCCTCATGTACCATGCGTACACTCCGGTTTTTTTATAAAATTTTGCCTAGCAATACTCGTTTTTGATTTGTTTTAATATAATTTGATTAAATAATTATATAAATATTATAATATAATTAATTAGAGATTAGGAAGGATTTGGCAATTTAATGGAAGATAGAAAAAATGGAATTTATAGAACCATAATGGCAGTAGTTTTAACTGCCTTTGTAACTTTTATGATTACTTCTTTTGGAATGTATTCTTATTTAAAGGATAATCAAGTAAGTCTTTCAACTAATAACAATAGTATAATAGAAGAATTAACGACGTCGTCAGACTCGAGTTTAGAAAAATATTTGAATAAAATAAGGACTACTTTAAACAAATACTACTTATGGAAAAATGATATTAATGAAGAAGATTTGAAAAATTCAGCTATACAAGGTTACGTAGCAGGACTTGGAGATGAATATACTGAATATATTCCTTCTGATAAAATGAAAGATTATACAGAAAATATTATGGGGAATTTTGTTGGAGTAGGAATATATATGGTAGCTGATGAAAAATCAGATAGAGTACTAGTATATTATCCAATTCCAGAAACTCCTGCAGATAAAGCAGGAATTAAACCGGGAGATTTAATAATTAGTGTTGACGGAATAGAATACACAGCTAAGGATTTTAAAAACATTTCTTCTTTTATAAAAGGAAAAGAAGGAACCAAAGTTAATTTAGTTATCGAGAGAGATGGAGAAAGAATGTCTTTTGATTTAATCAGAGAAAAGATAACTACTAATCCAATAACAACAAAATTATTAGATAATAATATAGGATATATTAAAGTTCCAAGTTTTGATGAAGATACATCAAAGGGATTTGAAGAAAAAGTTAAAGAACTAGAAAACCAAGGAGCTAAAAAGATTATTATAGATTTACGTAATAATGGTGGGGGAATAGTTGATGAAGCCGTTAATATAGCTGATTTTTTACTTGAGAAAGGAAAGCCGATTATTTCAACAGTAGACAATAAAGACAAAAAAACAGTAACATATTCAAAAAATGATCCAACAATTACTATTCCAGTTGTTGTTTTAGTTAATGAAAATTCTGCAAGTGCATCAGAAATTTTAGCATGTAGTTTACAAGATAACGAAAGAGCTAAGCTTGTAGGAACAAAGACGTATGGAAAAGGTGTAATACAAACAGTGCTTTCATTAGCAGATGGAAGTGGATTAAAAATAACAACAGAACAATATTATACTCCAAAAGAAGTATCAATACATAAAAAAGGAATTGAACCAAATGAAGAAGTTAAGCTTCCAGAGAGTGTAAAAAATATATATGCAGTAGAGGAAAATGAAGATACACAATTACAAAAAGCAATTGAAATGTTGAAATAAAAGGAGAGAAAAAAATGAATTTACCAAATAAACTAACAGTTCTAAGAATTTTACTAGTACCACTGATGGTACTAGTACCTTATTTAAATATACAGGGAGAATTTTTACAAATACCAATTTCTTTTCTAATAATGGATTTGATTTTTATAATTGCATCAATAACAGATAAATTAGATGGATCGATAGCAAGAAAAAGAAATTTAATAACTACATTTGGTAAATTTTTAGATCCAATTGCAGATAAAATTCTTGTTTTAGCAGCTTTAATAATACTTGTTGAACAGGGAAAAATACCTGGATGGATACCAATAATTGTTTTATTTAGAGAATTTGTTGTTTCCGGATACAGACTTGTTGCTGTAGGTAATGGCGGACAAGTAATAGCAGCATCTATTTGGGGAAAATTAAAAACAGTTACGCAAATGATTGCAATAATTCTAGCTTTCATAGATATAGGACTATTTTTTGAATTTACTAAAGGAACTCTTACAGGTTGGCATTTAATAATTAATGGATTAACATCAATAATAATGCTTATATCTGTTATTGCTACAATCTTTTCAGGAATTGATTATATAAAAGATGGGAAAGAACTTTTAAAAGATATGTAATTTTCAATTGGGGACAGTCCCATTTTGAAAACGGGACAGACTTCGGTTAAAAATTAAGGTGTGTCCCATTTTGAAAATGGGATAGTTTCCAATTTTAAATTAATAGGAGGCTATTTATGACAATTAAAGAAGCAATAAACCAAGCAGTAATTATGTTAAAAAATGAAAATATTGATGCACCAAAGAATAAAGCTCGAATGTTACTTGAAGCTACGCTTAAAAAGTCAAAAGAATACCTAATTATATATGATAATAGAGAAATTACATCACAAGAAAGAGAAAAATATATAAAAAACATTAATAGACTTATTTTGGGAGAACCTCTTCAATATATTACTGGAAAGCAAGAATTTATGAAATTAAATTTCTTGGTTACTAAAGATGTTTTAATTCCAAGACAAGACACCGAAATCCTAGTAGAAGAAGTAATAAATATAGCAAAAAATATTGAAAATCCTATGATACTAGACTTATGTACAGGAAGTGGAGCCATTGCTGTTTCTCTTGCCAAATATATTAATAATGTTAAAATCTATGCAACTGATATTAGCTCAAGAGCGATAGATATAGCAAAGAAAAATGCAGAGCTTAATGGTGTCAAAAACAATATTGATTTTATAGAATCGGATTTATTTAACAAAATTAAAAATTTGAAATTTGATATTATAGTTTCAAATCCGCCTTATATAGAAACAAATGAAATAAAAAAACTATCAAAAGATGTGCAAAATGAACCAAGACAAGCATTAGATGGTGGAAAAGACGGATTAGATTTTTACAGAAAAATATCAGATCAAGCTTATGAATTTTTAAATAGACAAGGATATTTATGTTTAGAAATTGGATATAATCAAAAGCAAAAAGTAAAACAAATTTTAGATAAACAGAAAAGATATATAAACATATATAGCAAAAAAGACTTGTGCGAAAATGATAGAGTAGTAGTTGCACAAGTTGGCTAGTATATTTTTATGAATTTTTGCCATAATAAATAGTGAAAGGTGGTAAATTTATGAGAATTAATGAGTTTATGTGTCAAGATGTATGTTTTGTGAAGCCAGATTGTAACATTTATGATGCAGCAAGAATAATGAATGAAAATCATGTTGGATGTATACCAATATGTAATGACGAAAAAAATGTACTTGGAGTTTTAACAGATAGAGATATAGTTTTAAGAAGTGTTGCATGTGATAAAAATGCAAAAACAACTCCAGTATCAGAAATAATGACTACAAATGTATATACTTGTAAATCAGAGCAAGATATAGAAGATGCTCAATATTTAATGGAGCAAAATCAAATTAGAATAGTTCCTATAGTTGATAATTACAATAAAATGGTAGGAATTTTAAGTACAGGAGATTTAGCTCATCATAATCAAAAAATTGGAGAAGATAGTTTCTCTACAACTATGGAATATATTTGTAATTGCAAAGGTAATGTGGAAAATAATGCATAAAACAAAAACTTCCTAATATAATTAATAATAAAATTATATTAGGAGGTTTTTTTATGGAAGCAGAATTGAGTAAAGAAAATATATGTATCAATAAATTGGTTGCCGAAAAAAGAGAATTAGTAATTGTTGAGGAAGATATGATAGTTCCAGATACAAAGCCAGATATTTTAAATACAATAAATGTTAAAGGAAATGTATGTATTTTCAAAAAGGAAGTATTGCAAGATAAAGTAAAAATAGAAGGAAATATAAATACATATGTAATGTATCTTCCAGATAGCAAAGAAGATAACTTAAGAGCTCTAAATTGTACGATGGATTTTTCTCAGAATATATCTGTTCCGGGAGCTAAAGAAGGAATGATTTTAGTTACAAAGTGTGAAATAAAGGACATAGAGTGCAAAGTAGTCAATGGGAGAAAAATTAGCTTAAAAGCAAGTTTAGAGATTGTGGTAAAACTATATTCGAATGAAGATGTTGAAATAATAAATAGTATAAAAAATGTTCAAGATATTCAAACTTTAAATAAAGATTTTCAGGTTAATTCACTTATTGGAAATGGGAAGACAACAATTTATGCAAAAGACACTTTAAATATTGATCAACAAGATGAGTTAGCAGAAATATTAAGTGTAGATATTAATTTATGTAACAAAGATTTAAAATTAAGCTATAATAAGGTACTAACTAAGGCAGAAGCCAAAGTTAAAATAACGTATTTAACAGAAGATAACAAAATAAAGAGTATAGAAGGAACCATTCCTGCTGTTGGATTTATTGACATTCAAAACATATCTGATGATAATATTTGTGATGTATATTATGAACTGAAAAATATGTTAGTTAAAGCAAATTCTGCAGAAGAACATTCAATATATATAGAGCTAGAAATAGAGCCAAGTTGTGTGGCATATGAAAAAAAGAATATATCACTAATTCAAGATTTATACACTCCAAGTGCAAATTTAGAATATACTCAAAGAAGTGTTATGCTTTCAAGTGATAAATCTGAATATGAAAATGAATTTGTAGTAAAAGAAAAAGTAAATATTCCGAATTTTACAGAAAAAAATTTAGTTGATGTTGAAACAAATATCAGTATTTCAAATGTTGGAATAACAGATTCGAAAATTACTTACACAGGAGACTTAAATTTAAACTTTATATATACCTCAGGAAATACATTAAATTCAAGATATGTAAAGATTCCGTTTGAATTAAATACTGAAAACAGGCAAAACAATGTTAATGTAAATGTAGACTACGAAATATTTTTAAAAGAAATAAAATATGATTTTAAATCAAATGGAGATGTTCAGATAGAAGCATTACTGGAAATTAATACAAAAATAAGCAGGAACATAAATATGAATATAATTGATAATATTAAAATAGAAGATATAAATGATAGAGCAAATGAAGATTATGATAGCTTGATTTTATATATAGTAAGATCTGGAGATACTTTATGGCAAATTGCAAAAAAATTTAATAGTACTGTTGAGGAAATAGCTAGGATGAATGGAATCGAAGACACAAATAAAATTGATGTTGGAAAAAAATTATATATTCCGAAATTTAATTATATAAAGAGGGAAACTGCTCAAAATGTCACAGAACCAACCTTTGTGTAAGATTTATTCAAGAAATAGGATTAAAATATTTAAACCAAA
>CAYTEX010000092.1:0-5149 GCA_964437015.1 uncultured Clostridium sp.
GACCTGATGTTCCAGATGCCTCCATTGGTCTACGAGGATTATTTAACCATACATCCACACCACTTACTAAATATCTTTACATTGCAATATTATAATTTTCAAGTAAAAAAACTTTTCCTCTGAATTGTGGTTTCATAGATATTTCATGAATGTATTTTATTAAATCTTGTCCTTCTTTATCAGCAGGATGTGCTTTTCCAGCAAATATTAGTTTAACAGGTCGATCTTTATCATTTAGTATTTCTGTAATTCTTTCTAAATCATTGAATATTAAAGTTGCTCTTTTATATGTAGCAAATCTTCTCGCAAATCCAATTATTAAGTCGTTTGATGAAAGTGAATTTGTAATTTCTCTTATTTCTTCATAAGATACTCCAGCTTTTCTTAGTCGATTTGTCGTATTTTCCTTAATATGCTCTATTAATTTTTCTTTTCTTTCTATGTGTGCACTCCAAAGTTCTTCATTTGGAATATTTTTTATTTTTTTCCATGTTTCATCTAAATATATTTTATCTTGCCAATAAGGCGTTGTTGGACTAGTTAAATATTCGTTATATAGCTCTTTTAAATTTTGTGCCAACCACGAACATGTATGAATTCCGTTTGTTACATATGTTATTGGAGACTCATTTGCTGCAATATTTGGCCATACTTCTCCAAATAATTCTCGTGACACCTCTCCATGAAGTTTACTAACACCATTTTTCTTTCCAGCAATTTTTAATGCAAAAATTCCCATATTGAATCCTGGTTCTAATGTTTCTGTTGGTTTCATTCCAAGTTTTAAAAACTCATCTCTTTCAATAGTTAGTCTTGGCCAGAAATTCCCAAAATATTTTTCCATAAGTTCTATTGGGAAAATATCATTTCCTGCAGGTACTGGTGTGTGTGTAGTAAATACTGTTTTAGAGCTAACAATATCTCTAGCAATTTCAAAAGATACTTGTTTTCCTTCAATTATATCTTTCATTAATTCTAAAATTAAAAATGCTGAATGTCCTTCATTCATATGATATATTGTAGGATTTAGTCCCAATTCTTTAAGAAGTTTTGTTCCTGCCATTCCTAAAACTATTTCTTGGCGAATTCTCATATCCTGATCTCCACCATATAGTTTTAAAGTTACTTCTCTATCTTCTGGTGAATTTTGTTCTATATCAGAATCTAATAAGTAAAGTACTATTCTTCCAACATTTATTTTCCAAACTTTTAAATATACATCTTTTTGGTCGAATTTTACATTTATTAATAAGTCATTATTTTCTTCATCTTTCACAGGGTAAATTGGCATATCCTCTAGTTCTAAGCCATTATATTCTGATTTTTGAATTCCATAACTCTCTATTTTTTGATTAAAATATCCCTGTTTATATAAAAGTCCTACACCTACAAGTGGTATTCCTAAATCACTTGCTGATTTTAAGTGATCTCCAGATAAAATTCCAAGTCCTCCAGAATAAATTGGTATAGTTTCATCTAAGCCATATTCTGCTGAAAAATATGCAATTAAGTCATTTTTATTATCCGGATAGTTTTTACTAAACCAAGTATCTTTACTATCCATATAATCTTCATAATTTTTTAAAACTTTTTCATATTCTTTAACAAAACTACTATCATTTGAAGCTTTTTCTAGTTTTTCTTGCGTTATTCTTTTTAAAAACTTAACAGGATTTTTTTCCACATTTTCCCATAAGTCTCTATCTAATTTTTTTAAAAGTCTTAAGTATTCTGAATTCCAGCTCCACCATAAATTGTTTGCTATTTCGTCCAATCTATTTATGCTTTTAGGCAATTGTGGCTTTACAACTATTTTATTAAATACGTACATTTTTATTTGTCCTCCTTGGTAATTTTAACTATTTTTTCCTACTTGATATTATCTATTAAATCATTTTTTTTGTCAATAGATTTCAAAAATTATTTTTTGGATTTATGTAGAGTTTTTGGCAATTCGTAGCTAGTCCATTTTCCAAGAAATCTTCCGTATCTATCTCAACAATTAATTTTTCTTTTTCTGATTTTTTTAATTTTTTTATATATGATTCTATTTTTGATGCTGATGACCTTCCTTCGCATTTCCAAACCGCTTCTAATTTTACAGGTGTGTGATTTTTTGTATATTTAGCACCTTTTTTTGTTTTTCCAAGATGTTCACTCATTCTTCTATTAATATCTGTTGTAATTCCAGTATATAATGAATTGTCTATGCACCTTATAATATATATATAATATGTTTTTTCTTTCTTTTTTGTTAACTTATTGTCAACAATTCCGCTCAAGTCTTCTATAATCTCTAGCTTTCCTTTGCATTTTCCACATCTATATTTTTTTATAAAGTTTCTCTTTAATCTTTTGCGTAAATATATGTATCCACATTTTTTGCATTTAATTTTGTATTTATAATTTTGTTCCTCTTCGTATTCTTTATTACTTTTTTTGTAGTCCTCTTTTTTATTTCCCAACCTTGTTATGTTATATTTAAGCTTTTCATTTACAATACTAGCATATTTTTTAAACTCTTTCCCGTGGTTATTACAATAAGGAAGGCAATGGATCATTTCGTGAATTATAGTATTTTTTATAATAATATCGTCAAGTTCCATTACCCACTTTGAAATCTCTATAGTATGTTTTTGAAAAACATCATATACTTTATATTTTCTTCTTCCTCTTTTTATATAATGAAATTCCTGTTCCATCGGGTTTTCTTGTTTACAACATCCATATCTTTTTGTTTTTCTTTTAGATAAACATATATTTATTTTTCCTATTTTCTTTTCATTCAAATCAATTCCAATTGAATATAATTCTTTAATACATTCTTCATACAATGAGTTTAATTTTTCTTCCATTTCTTCTCCATTTTTTATCTATGTTCTTCTAACCACTTATTCGCAAAAGGGCAAGTTGCTTCTATTTGTGCTCCCTTTTCTTTTATTTCCTTGACAGCTTCTTGAATTAATTTACTTCCTATTCCTTGACCTCTTAAAGAATCATCCACAAAAGTATGATCAATATTATATATTCCTTTTTTTATTTCGTAAAATGTCACTTCAGCAATCGTTTTATCATTTTCGTCTTTTGCATAAATTTTATTTTCTTCTTTTATAAAATCCATAATAGTTCCTCCTTGTAATTATATTATCTTCAAAAAATACTCAATTTATTCTATCATAAAATTTTTATCATTACAAAATTTTATTTCAATTATATTATCTATTTTAATTTCAGTACCATCTATCATTATTATTTTTTGACTATATTCGTCAATCTTTTTAAGGTTTCCTGTTAAATTTATATATTTTCCACCTTCTTTTAATAAATCTTTTTCAAAATATGTAATTGTAACTCTAGGCATTGAATTTAAAGTACTTTTTAAAAAATGGAGATTTTGATTTAAAAGTTCTTTTTCTTCTTCATCTAATTCTATTTTTTTATCTGTTAGTCTTGCCGTTTCTTTTATTACATCTCCAAAACCTGTTAGTGCTGCAAAAGGTGCAAATTGTGCAGCTCTATCTCCAATCGGCATTTTTCCATGCCTTTTTGATATTGGTCTTTCTAAATTTATAATGTCATCGTAATTATCCATTTTCAAATTTTCCTTTCTGCTAATTAACCCGATCTATGTCCACCTATTTGACTATTTCTCTGTATAGTCGTTCCCCCATCTTCAAAATTCATCCCCTTAAGTATGGCATTTTTTCCATATTTCTTTTTTATATCAATTATTGCATGTTGTAAATTTCTTTCCCTATTTTCTTGAATTTGCTTTTTTTCTATTTTTTGTTTGTTAATCTCAGTAAATAAATTTAGCTGTTCAAAACCATTTTTATCTTTTTCTTCACTTTGTACATTGTTTGCAACGACATTTATTCGCCTACTTAAAAGATTTTTATCAGTAATTCTTTCATAAAGTTCCATTATTTTATTCAAAATAATTTTTGTCGATGAAGTGCTTTCCTCTAAATTTATTGTTCCATGAGCATGTTTGGGAATTTGTCTTCCATACCTGTCTGTTGTAATCTCTCCATTATATTTATTTCCATTATTTGTCATTTTTAAATTTTCTGTATCATAACCAATTGTCAAAACAATTTGATTTGTAATTAAATGTTTTTCTACTAAATCTAGCACAAGCAAATCCGTCATTTCTTTTACTATTAGTTTGGTTTTTTCATAGTCATATGGGCAATGTAAAACTTGTCCCAAACTTAAGCTTTTTGTACTTGGTTTATAATTTCTTATATCTTCTAATGTACATGGCTCTACACCCCAAGCATGATCTATTAAAAGCTCTGCATTTACTCCAAATAATTTATATAATAAATCTTCATTTTCTATTGAACATCTTGCAACATCTCCCATTGTATACATATTATTTGCTTCTAATTTTTTACTATATCCTTTTCCTACTCTCCAAAAATCAGTAAGAGGTCTATGATTCCATAATAATTTTTTATAACTCATTTCATCAAGCTCTGCAATTCGAACACCTTGTTTATTGGGCTTTACATGTTTTGCCCCTATATCCATTGCAATTTTTGCTAAATACATATTCGTTCCGATTCCAGCTGTTGCAGTTATTCCTGTAGTATTAAATACATCTTGAATAATTGTTGTTGTAAGTTCTTTTGGTGTCATTTTATAAGATTTTAGATAATTTGTAATATCACAAAAAACCTCATCAACAGAATAAACATAAATATCTTCAGGTGCCAAATATTTTAAATAAATATTATAAATATCTGAACTATATTTCATATAATATGCCATTCTAGGCTCTGCAATAATAAAATCAAGCTCAAGCCACGGACACTTTTTTAATTCAACATCATTGAATGACTTTTTAGAAAACTTATGATTAGGAGCATAAATTCTTCTCTCAAAATTTATTTCTTTAACTTTTTGCACAACCTCAAAAAGTCTTGCTCTGCCTGGTATTCCATAAGCTTTAAGAGACGGAGTAACAGCTAAACAAATAGTTTTTTCAGTTCTAGATTTATCAGCAACAACAAGATTGGTTGTTAATGGATCTAAGCCTCTTTCTCTACATTCAACAGATGCATAAAAACTTTTTAAATCAATACACATATATATTTTTTTCATTCTGGGACGGTCCTTTTTTGTAAATTTTTTCAATTGGGGA
>CAYTEX010000093.1:0-3003 GCA_964437015.1 uncultured Clostridium sp.
ACATTTACCACTTCAATCTGGTAGTACAAAAATGCTTGAAAGAATGAATAGAAAATATACAAAAGAACAATATTTAAATCTTGTAGCTACAATGAAAAAAATGATACCTAATATTAAATTTTCGACAGATATAATAGTTGGATTTGCTGGCGAAACTGAAGAAGATTTCCAAGATACATTAGATGTTGTAAAACAAGTAAAATATGAACAAGTTTTTATGTTTATATATTCAAGAAGAATAGGAACTCCTGGAGATAAAATGCCTAATCAAATACCTGAGGACATAAAACACAAAAGATTTGATAAATTAAAAGAACTAGTAGAAAATGAAATTGCAAAAAGTAGCCAAGAATATGTTGGAACAATACAAAAAATATTAGTAGAAGGACCAAGCAAAAACAATAAAGAAATGCTAACAGGAAGAACAGAAACTAACAAAGTAGTTGTATTTAAGGGAAATTCAAATTTTATAAATAAAATTATTAATGTAAAAATTGTAGAAAACCATATGTGGTATTTTAAAGGAGAGTTAGAGCAATAAAAAAATAGTGAAAACTGGTTGACTAAATTAAAAAAAAATGGTATAAATATAGGGTAGTGTTTTGGCCCCTTGGTCAAGCGGTTAAGACGCGGCCCTCTCAAGGCCGAATCATGGGTTCGATTCCCGTAGGGGTCACCAAAATAGCTAAAACATTAGAAGTAGAATGGAACAACCCTCTATTCTACTTCTTTAGTTTATACAATACAAATTTGAAAAATGGAGGAAAAGCTTTTATTATAAGCTTTAAATTAAATATGGAAGATAAAAAAAATGAAAATGTTTCAAAAAAAATAATTTGGAACATAATTATATTAATAATAATAGAAGCATTTTTATCAGTATTATATGTTGGTTCATATAAATTAGAAGAAAATATATTCTTTTATGGAATTAAATATGCTAGCTTTTTATTGCTTTTTATTTCAATTATTTTTTTTGAAATAGCATATAGAAAAGATAAAGGAACAATGGCAATATCTGGAATAGAGACATTAATTCTTTCTATTAATACACTTGTTTCTGTAAATGTTATAAAAAAAATAAATATTTCTTTTCAGAATTATATAATAGGGAGCATAATTGTTTTTTTGTTATATTATATTTTAAAAATAATTGTTATATATACTAAATATAAAAGAGAGTATTTAAAAGGTTTAAGTGATATACAAGAAATTGTTAGTAATAAACCAATAAAAAAGGAAGCAAAAAAGAAAGAAATTGAGTAAAATTCTAATTTAACTAGACTTTCAGGAAAATTTATGATAAAATATTAACAAATCAATTAAAGAAATACTTACTTTGTTATAGAGAGGAAAGTGATTTTATTATGAAATTAATTAATATTGGTTTTGGAAATACAGTTTCTGCTGATAAAATAATTGCGATTGTAAGCCCTGAGTCGGCTCCTATAAAGAGAATGGTTCAAGAAGCAAAAGATAGCAAAATAGCAATAGATGCTACTTTTGGAAGAAAAACAAGAGCTGTTATTATAATGAGTTCTAATCATATTGTACTATCTGCTGTTCAAGCAGAAACAATAGCAGGAAGAATAGACAAAGATATTGAAGAAGAATAAATTTAAAGGAGGATTTTATGATAGTAAAACCAACAGTAAATGAACTTTTAGATCATGCTGAAAACAGATTTGCACTTGTTATAGCAGCTTCTAAAAGAGCAAGAGAAATAGCAAATGGAGATGAAGTGTTAACTGAGGTTAAAGAAGAAGCGCCTGTTACGTTAGCTGCAAATGAAATTAATGAAGGAAAAGTTAAAATCTATGCAAACAAAGAGGATTTAAAAGAATATACAGAAAAAAAAGAATCTAATAATGAAATAATTGAAGAATAGAAATACAATGTATAAAAATTAAAATTTTACTAATAAATAAAGATATAAGGGGAGCAAACTATATGAAAAGAAAAGATGTAATTTCTATAACAGGAGATTTAGCAAGCGGGCAAAGTACAGTATCTAAAATGCTTGCAGAAGACTTAAACTTTCACTTGTACAGAAATGGTGCTTATTTTAGAGAACTAGCAATTAAAAAAGGGATGTCAGTTACAGAGTTTGGAGAATATGTAGAAAAACATCCTGATATAGATATGCAGATAGAAAAAAGCGCAACAGAATATGCTTCTAAAAATAACAATATTGTTATAGATGCTAAAATGGGATGGTATGCAGTTCCTGATTCTTTTAAAGTTTATTTAAAAGTGGATATAGATATTGCTGCCAAAAGGGCTTTTGCAGATCCAAATAGAAAGAGATCAGAAAGTTTGCCTACTTTAGAAGATCAAAAAGCTGATATGATAAGAAGAACAAAAAATGACTTAAATAGATATTACAATTTATATGGAGTATATCGTAATGACATGTCACATTATGACTTTGTTTTAGATACAGGAAATCTTACTCCAGAAGAAGTTTTAAATAAAATAAAAGAAGAATACGAAAAATGGAAAGCAATTTAAATTTATTAAAAAAATGTGAAATCTGCCCCCATAAATGTGGAGTAAATAGAATTAACAATCAAATAGGAAGATGCAAATCAAAAAATACTGTAAAAGTAGCTAAAGCGTCGGTTCATAGATTTGAAGAACCTTGCATAAGTAAATTAAATGGCTCTGGAACAGTATTTTTTTCTAATTGTAATTTGAATTGTTTTTTTTGCCAAAACTATGAAATTAGTCAACTTGGATATGGAAAAGAAATGACTATAGAAGAATTAGCAAATGTTTTTATACAATTACAGAATAAAAATGTTAATAATATAAATTTAGTAACTCCTACAAGCTATGCAATTCAAATAATAGAGGCAATTAAAATCTCAAAAAATAAAGGTTTAAATATTCCAATAATATACAATACAAATGGATATGAAAACATAGAAACAATAAAAATGCTACAAGGATATATAGATATTTATTTACTTCTATTATGTTCTTTTTTAACATCATTAGCAA
>CAYTEX010000093.1:3034-5122 GCA_964437015.1 uncultured Clostridium sp.
TGTTATAAGATATTCAAAAGTTAATAATTATTTTGAAATTGCAACAAGAGCAATAAATGAAAGGTATAAACAAGTTGGAAAAATTCAATTTGATGATAAAGGAATAATAAAAAAGGGAGTTATAATTAGACATTTGGTATTACCTAATCATATAGAAAATAGTAGAAAAGTATTAAAATGGATAAATGATAATATGCCAAAGGACATCATGGTTAGTATTATGAACCAATATTTTCCTACATATAAAGCTAAAAATATTAGTGATTTAAGTAGAAAATTAACAAAAAGAGAACAAGTAAATATAGAAAAATACCTATATTCATTAGATTTAGAAAGAGGTTTTATTCAAGACTTAGAAAAAAATGAGGAAAAATACGTACCTAATTGGAGCAATGTAACAATTTTGTAATAATTATGTAATGAAAAAGTAAAGATATTTTTTGTTTTTTCTATTGATTAATTTTTTAATTTGTAGTATAAAAGAAATAAAGTATTTTTTAAATACAAAGGAGGAAGAAAATGGCTGATTTTAATAATGAAAATCAAAATGGAGTATTTGGTGGAATAGGTTTTGGAGAAAATAATACACCTTTTTTTGGAGAAACAACGCCAGAAAATATTGGAACAGGAAATGGATTTGACAAAGGCCAAAAAGAATCTTTAAATGCAAATAGTATTTTTGGAGATTTTGGAGTTCAAAATGCCGGTACAGTTAATAATACAAATGTTGCTGGTGAAAATTTTAGACCAATAGAAAAAGAAAAAGCTGTAACTAAGCAAGGACTATGGTCAAAAATAAGAGCATTTTTATTCCAAGAAATAGATTTAACAGCACCTATAAAGGTTGAATTAACACCATATCAACAAAAAGTAGAAGATGAAATTAACGAATTTTTACATCAAGAAGTTTCTTTTAAAGGAATCTCAAAATTTTTCGGTTTCAAAAAATAAACACATACAACAGTATGTGTTTTTTTACGTTTTTTATATACTAGGAAAGTCGGTTCTTAATGTATAATTTTTTCCTAAATTGTCATAATAAGATTATAAAACAAATTTAAGGAGGAAGAAAATGAAAGCAACAGGAGTTGTAAGAAGGATAGATGACCTTGGAAGAATAGTAATTCCAAAAGAAATTAGGAAAACACTAAGAATCAAAGAAGGAGACCCGTTAGAAATTTTTACAGATAAAGAAGGGGAAGTTATTTTAAAAAAATATTCTCCAATAGGTGAACTTACCGAATTTGCAACAGAATATGCAGAAACACTTTCTAAGACGACTGGACATATTGCATTTATAACTGATAAAGACACAATTATTGCGGTTTCGGGGGGGCCTAAAAAAGAATATTTAGAAAAGGGCATAAGTAACGAATTAGAACAACTTATGGAAGATAAGGAAGTTTATACTAGTAAAGAAAATAGCGGAAAAACTATTCCAATAATAAAAAATGATGAAGGAAATAGAAAAACAAATGCCCAAGTTGTGTATCCTATAATTTCTAATGGGGATACAATTGGAACTGTTATACTTTTATCTAAAGAAGCTAATACAAAAATGAATGATGTTGAAAAAAAATTAGCACAATCTGCAGCAACATTTTTAGGTAGTCAAATGGAAATTTAATAAAAAAAAAGCCAGTAAAATAGAAGTTACTTCTAATTTCTGGTTTTTTGCGTTAATTTAATCTTTTTTTGAAGATCCTTTAGGGATAACAATATCTCCTTTTTTATTACTTGTATTATCGTGGTCTTGCGAATCTTTAGTTTTTATATGTTCATAAACTGTAGAGATATTTAAATCTTTACCATTACCATTCACAACTTTTATTTCTTTTTTTGTTTCTTTGTTTTCATTATCCATAATTAATATCATTCCTTTCAATATGTTTATGACACAAAACAGAAAGCTTTGGCCGTCTTAATTTCTTTATACCATATTTTTTATTTTTACGCAATATTTTTTTGAAATAAAGAATACTAAATAAAATTATAACATAAAAATTAATAATAGAAATTAAAGAAAAAAGCTATACAAAATATTTATTTTGATATATAATGAGCAAGAATAAATAAAAAAGAAAGGGC
>CAYTEX010000094.1:0-5052 GCA_964437015.1 uncultured Clostridium sp.
ACAACTCTCGTGATATTATATTTTGGATTTGACTTGCTCTTTCTGTATTTAAACCTCCTTTTACATTGACAACAATATTTACATTTGGATCATTTATCATTATTACGCATTCTTTAAATCCTTTTGTTAGAATAAGATTTTCACATATCATTATAGCATTTTTAATGTTATTTATTTTGGAAATTTCTTCTGTTGCAATTGACTTTTGAATTTCCGTAGAATTTGTATTGCTTATTATATCTTCATAATTTTTTATCATTTCTGCATACATTTGATTTCTTTCTAACTTTGTAGCAGCATAATAATTTTTTTTATCAGAACTGTCATTTTCTAACGGTTTTTCATTTGTCTCATTATTACTTACTAAAACAGCATCTCCAATATTAGTATTATTTTGTTCTTCATCATCCTCTGTTTTCTCCGAAGTTTCTATAATTTGTTCTTCATCATTAGTTGTATTCATCAAACTATTTTTATCTTCTGTATTGTCTTTAGCTTCACTTTCAGTTATCGCCTTTTCATTTTTCGTCTTCTCATCTTTTTCAATTATATTCTCATCATTTATTTCTGAAGATGTTTCTACAATGTTCGAATCAAAATTTAAATAATTAAAGTATCCAGCGGCAACAAGCATCAAAGCAATTGCATAAATAATAAATTCTTTCTTTTTTAAATTCATATTTATATTTCCTCCTTAGATAATAGTTAAAAAGTTGCCAAAAAGAACCGTCCCCAATGACAACTCAATTGGCGATTACTTCATTTCAAATACTTGTACTCTGTCTATACCAAGGCCTGTTGCTGCTTGAACAGCATTTATAATATTTGTTTTTACCTCTGCATCATTTGCACCTTTAGCAGTTATAACTGCACCCTCAATTAATGGCATTATAGTTTTTTGGATTATAGGATCTTTAGTTCCAGACTTTTCTGTAAAAACTACTTCTTTTTGATTTTCTGTTTCAACAGTATTCCTTGTACCTCCAGATGAATCTCCTTCTGTTGTTGTACTTGTGGTTGTACTTTCATCATACAGCGGAATACTGCTGCTACTTTCAGAATAATTTATAAAAACATTTACTTCTCCTACGCCTTTTATAGTAGATAGTATCTTTTCTAGCTTTTCTTCTAATTCATATTTTTGTGTCACATTATTAGTAGTTGTCTCAGAAACTTCAAAATACATATTGTTTTCTTCTTTCGTTTTTGAATCATTCAAATTGCCATTCCAAATATATTTCATTAAAATTAGAGTAATTACAAGAATAATTATCAAAAAAACAATATTCTCAATTTTCCTTTTATTTTCCGATTTTTTTTCGCTAAATTGTTTAAAAAAATTACTCATCACTTGTACTCCTCCATCTAAGTTTAATAATTATATTCATTTTAAGACTTTATTTTTACATTAACAGTATCTTTACTAATTTCTAAATAACTAGCTATTATTTCTTTAATGCTTTCTGCACTTTCATTGTATATTCCCATTTCAAAGCTATTTCCAATTTCTACTTTATCAATTTTAATGTTACTAATTTGGTTCTTTTTTATTATTAAGTTTATATTATGAATTCCCGCATTTGAACTTTTATTGTTTAAAGTCGCATCAATTTTGCATTTAACAATTTCATAACCATTTTCATTAACTTTTTATTCTATCTTCTTTTTCAACTCTTCTATATACAATTGCTCTAGCCTCTTATCCATGCTTTCTTGGCTTGCAGTACTTTGAATTGCAGTATTTTCCAAATATTTATCTAAATTTATATCTTCAAAATCAAAAAGCTTCTTATTATTTACAAATGGTGAAATCATGCAGTAAATTATATAAACACTTAATATTACTTTTATATATTTTTTTATATTTCCACTTGGGAGTACCATTTCAAAAATACTTACAATAATGACAAAAATTGTAATTTGACCTATCCATGTACTTAAAAATTTTATCATCTATACATCATCCCACTATTTGATATTTTTACAACTAGTGTTATTCCTATAATGAGCAATGCACTTACACTACATACAACTGCTAATAACAATTTAAATATTCCACTCATTTCGTCTAGTAAATTTACAATCTTTTTGTCAGCCAATGGCTCTATTGCAGCAGATGTAATGGAATACATTACACTAAATGCAGTAAGTTTAATTATAGGTATTACACAAATTCCAACAATTATAATTACTCCTATAACTCCAATGGCATTTTTCAATATAACACCACATCCTAAAATACTATCTACACCATCACCCAATATTTTTCCGTACAACTGGTATAAGAGTGCTAACTGCTGCTTTTGCCGTTTTTGCTGTAATTCCATCTACTGCAGATGTAAGGCTTCCTTCTAGAGAAATTACACCTACAAAAATTGTCAGAATAATTCCCAATATCCAAATAACACTTGACTTCATAAACTTTGATAATTTATTAATTTGAACTCTATCACTTATTTTCGAAACAATTACCAGAACTGAAATTAATGATATTACAGGGATTATAAATATTTTGATTGCACCTGCAACCAGTTCAATTATAAATAATAAAATTGGTTCAAGTGCTCCACTTGTTGCAATACTTCCCGTAAACACCATAAGTGAAGTCAAAATAGGAATTAAAATTCCAGTAAAGCCTGTCATATTTTCAATAGTATTATTTATGTTCTTTAAAATTTCCGAAAAGCTTGACATTATTATTGTTACAATTAATATGTATTGTGTATAATAAACCAATTTAGAAACACTTTCATTCTCTAAACCATCTGTTAATGACTTTAACAAACTGTGAATCAATACAATTACTAAAATATTTATAAAAACTTTTACTATTTCAGATAAATTTATTCCCAGTTTGTTAAAAACACTTTTAAATATCCTTTTATTATCAATGTTTCCTGTAACAGCATCTTGAAATATATTAGAAACATTCAAATCATTTATAAAATCTGGAGCATATTTTTCACATTGTTTTAAAAAATCATTAATTCCAAAGGTAGACTCTTGCTGTTCAATAATCGTTCCTAAATCTATCGCATTTTCAGCATAAACAAATTTAGGAATTAAAATAAAAACAATTACTACAATAAAAATTTTTTTCATTTGCATCCTCTTTTTTAATTTGGGACCGGGTACTTTTTTGCATGTTTAATTTGGGACCGGGTACTTTTTTGCATGTTTAATTTGGGACCGGGTACTTTTTTGCATTTTTTTCATTTAGGCATCAAATTTACGATTACCTCTAGTAAATTGTGTATTATCGGGATTGACATCGATATAATTATCGCTTTGCATCCAATTTCAACCTTATTAGCTAGCGCAGACTCTCCCGAATCTCTACAAATACTTATAGCAAATTCGGCAAGAAATGCAATCCCTGTCATTCTTAATAGAATTTCTAAAAACTTACTATTTACACCAGACTGATTGCATATCTGTCTTAACAAACTAATGACATCTTTTATCTTGTCCAACGCAAAAACTAGTATAAGTATACCAGCAATTATAGAAATATAAAGCGCAAATTCAGGTCTATATTGTTTTATTATAATAATGAGTATAAGTGATATTAACGCAATCCCAGTTATTTTAACAATTTCTTCCATATGTATAATTATAAGTTAGCTTTTTGCTAACCATCTCCTTCTGCCTGTAACTGTTCAACTTTTGATACAAGCTTTAAATAATAATCTTTTTACAAGCTAAATAACGTTCTTACAGTGTCAAACAAACTACTTATTTCTTTTATTACAAGTGTAAGTACAATTACTAAACCCGCTAGAGTTGTCATCATTGCTTGTTCCTCTCGCCCTGCTCTACATAGCACTTGATGAAGTACTGCAACTAAAATTCCAACTGCTGCAATTTTAAAAAGTAAATCTACATTCATTTCATTCTCTCCTTGTTAATTTAGGACCGGGTCTTTTTTTACATTTTTAATTTGGGACCGGGTACTTTTTTACATTTTAATTTGGGACCCGGTCCCAAATTAAAATAGTAAAATAACTATTCCTAATCCCGTAATAGTTCCCAAACTTTTATACATCTTCGAATTTCTATTTTTTTCTTTTTCAGCTTGCTGTATTTGTAATGCTATTCTTTCCTTTATTTCATTTATTTCATTCATTTGTCCATTTATATCTGTTTTTCCTAGAGTACTTCCTAAAATATTTAATACTTCAATATCTTCTTCATTTAAATAAAAAAATCTTCTTCCTTCTTCAATAGACTCTTCCCATGCTTTTTCCATTTTCATTTTTTTTAGATTCTCGCTACATATCAAAAAAATATTATGTATTTTAGTTTTTAATTTTATATTTCCAAGTTCTTCAAAAATTTCTTGTAATGGCAACTGAGTAAATTTTATTTTATTTTGAAGTATGTTTATTAAAATTGACAAATCGTTTAGTTCATTTAATCTATCAGCATATCCTCTAGATAATATAAATCCTATACTTGTACATCCTACTATAACACCAAATAAAAATAAATATCTTATTAATTCCATATAAATCATCCCTTTATAATAAATATATGCTGGATATTTATTTTTAGAACTAAATTTTTTAATTAAATTCTTCTACTTCTTTAATCTCTCCTTTTTTAATTGGATCTAAAATTAATATTCGTTGAATTAATCGTCTTTCTATTAATTTTATCAAATTTGGGTTTTGCTTTATTTCTTTAATATTATTTGCATGTGCAGTAAATATCCCCTTTGTCCCGCTTAATGTTGCTTTTTCTATTGCTTCTATATCTTGCTCCGAACCTATTTCATCGCATATTATAATTTGAGGTGCCATCGATCTTATTAACATATTAATCCCTAATGACTTTGGAACATTGTTTATAACATCAGAGTTTTTTCCTATATCATTTTGAGGAATTCCTTTATACATTGCTGCTATTTCTCCTCTTTCATCCACAATGCCACATATTTTAGGAGCAAAGTTTATTTCTGGCATTCCATCTGATATTTTTCTAACCAAATCTCTTAAAATTGTTGTTTTTCCACATCCTGGTTTAGAAGCTATCAAGGTATTCAGCACTCCA
>CAYTEX010000095.1:0-5042 GCA_964437015.1 uncultured Clostridium sp.
CACTTAGAATAATTTTTTCATTTTTAAGAGTTTTATTCTGATTTGTATTGTATTGCAATATTTTATTACTATTAAATCGTACTGAATGTCTAATTAAATAAACCGTTGTTTTTATCATAAAACACCTCACATTTATATAATTTAATAATTATATTTCAATAATACCATTAAAAAATAAAGGAAATAGAAATTTAATCTATCTCCTTTACATATTGCAATTTATAAATAATTAAATTCCTAATTCTTCGTCAGTGATTTCATTTTCTGATTCATCATTGTAAAATTCAACATCATTGAATTTAAATAACTTTCTAAAAATACTATTTGGAAAACTATGTATAAGTGTATTATAATATTCTACATAAGCATTATAATTGACTTTTGATTGTGCATAAATATTTTCTGTTTCTCTTATTTGTTCTAATAAAGCCATTATGCTTTGATTAGCTTTTAAGTCAGGATAGTTTTCTAATTCTACTTGGAATTGTTCTGCATTACGAATATATCTTGGTCTTTTTGTACGCTTGTCTGCAACTCCTACTTGGACTTTCTCTTCGTGTGTCATATATTTTTCTGCAACCTTATTTGCTTTTTCTAAAAGACTTGCATTTTTTTCCTTAAATACTTTTATATTACTAAAAGATGATTTGGTTTTTTGATATGCTTGTTGCATTGCATTATAATTAACAATTAAAAGAACTACTGTTGCAGTAATTATACCAAAAAAACCTATTGCTCCTTGAAATGGTTCTGATGTTGCTCCTGTTTCATCAGCTGGCAAAAATATTGTAAAAATTAATAGCCATAATAAACATCCTGCTAAATATGTTCCTAAAATTTTTAAAATTTTTAATCCAATGTTTTCCTTTTTCATTTTTAAATACTCCTTTTATTATATAATACATGTATATTGTATAATAAAAAAGAAATAATTTCAAGAAAATATTATAAATATAGATTCTAATATTATTTCCCAGACTGTAAATAAATTAAATTATTCAAAAATAAAAACATAATAGATTATTATAAATCTCTATTATGTTTTTATTATTAGCTATGATGAATATTTTGCATTAATTTTTGATATTTTATTATCTATTTCATTTATCATTTTAGCATAAAAAACCATTCTTTTAGAATCAATTTTAGACATTTTGTTTTTTGCTTTGTATTTAATTTTATGTTCTGTAGTAGCCCAAAAGTCCATAGCCATTGTTCTTATTTGAATTTCCATTTTTACATTTGCTTTTGTTCCACCAATGTCTACAGGAGTTTGGCCAATTATATGTAATCCAGAATATCCGCTTTTTTTCGGGGCATAAACATAGTCTTTTACTTCTAAAACATCTATTGAAGAATTATTTTCTATTATTTTTTTTATTTGTGGTATATCTGTTTTAAAAGGACAAACAATTCTTATTCCTGCTACGTCGTTTATATTTGAAATAAGTGCTTTATAGTTTAAATCAAATTTTTTCTTTTTCATCTTTTTTATAATACTATCTGGCGATTTAATTCTACATTCTATAGTATTTATAACATTATAATTATATAATTCACTTAAATTTTTCTGTATTTCTGTTAATTCACTTTTAGTTTTATTCATTGCTTTTTCATAAATTGACATTAGTTGTTGGAATTCATGTTTTTTTGTGTCTACAGGCATCATTTGCAGCCCTACAATAGAAGTTTCATTTTTACTTAATTCTTTATCCATAATATGATTCCTCCATTTACAAGAAATGAATTTAATATTGAATATAAAAGTATTATATTTATTAAATGTTTTCTTTATGAGGTACATTTATGTCCTTTTTGTGAATTAATTCCATCCAGCTATATCTTTCTCTATATTAAATGTATAATCTAACTTTTCTCCATAAACTTCTTCGTATTTTTTTATTTTCATTTCGTAATCCTTTTGTCTTAATTCTTCTTTAGCAACTTTAAAGTCTTTGCTCAAATCTGGATAAATAGGTTCCATAACATGTAGAGTATAACGTTGTACATAAAATCCATCATTATCTATTTTTTCGGTATTGTTCATTTCTATGAAGCATGGAATTATTGGTACATTATATTTACATGCATAATGATATGCTCCAATTTTTCCAGGTCTTGGAAGCTTATAGTTATACCACATCTCTTCTTCAGGATAAATTAGTACAAAATGTTTTTTCTGAAAAAATTTTTTCATGGCAGGCTCAAAATTATTTGATATATATTTATGGTCTTTATTAATAGGTATTGTTCTATTATTTTTTACTAACCATCCTAAAGTTCCTGGCATAAATATATTTGAATCTTGAACTATTATGTCAAACTTTCTTCCTCTGCCAACTCTATGCATTAAATATCTTATTATTGTATTGTCTATTTTATTAAAGTGATTGGATGTAATTATAGCTCCAGTATGAATTCCTTTTGCATTTGATAAGCCTTTTATATTTTTTATATTTGTTTTAATGTTTATATATTCTGTTAAAGTATCTGCAATTTGTCTAGCTACTATCGTTTTCGCTTTATTTCTAATCTTTCTTTTCTTATTGTCATATTTTAAAATTATATTGTTTCTTTCTTCCTCTGTAACTTTATGATCATGGATTTCTACTTTTCGATTGTAATCTTGATCCATTACTGCTTTTTCAATGTTTTTTATTACTTGTAATCTTTCAGCATTTTTTTCCATATAATATTTTCCCCTTGTATTTTTTCGATTTTATTCTATCATAAAAGAAAAAAACTTGCAATATTAATTTCTCCAACTTTCATCACTTGGATTATTTCTAAACTTAATCAACCTTTGAATATCTTCTTGCTTGATATATCCCTCTTCAGCTGCAACTTCAACTAAAACATCAAAATTAGATAAACTAATATTTTTAACATTTGCTTCTTCTAATCTGTCTTTACTTTTTTGCATATTATATGTAAAAATACTTGCAATTCCAAGAACCTCTGCTCCTGCTTCTCTTAATACATTTACTACATCTATAACACTTCCACCTGTTGAAATTAAATCTTCAATTACAACTACTTTTTGTCCTTTTTCTATTCTTCCTTCTATTTGATTTTTTCTTCCATGGTCTTTACTGCTTCCTCTAACATATCCCATTGGTAAATTCATTTTATCTGCAGTAATTGCTGCATGAGGAATTCCAGCAGTACTTGTTCCCATTAAAACTTCTACTTCCGGGTAATTTTCTTTTATAATTTGAGCTAATCCTTCTTCTATCTCATCTCTAACCTTTGGTGCAGTAAGTGTTAATCTGTTATCACAATATATTGGGCTTTTTATTCCACTCGCCCAAGTAAATGGGTCATCTGGTTTTAAAAATACCGCTTCTATTTCTAATAATCCTTTCGCAATTTTTCTTGATAAATCTTCCATAATTCATTCCTCCTATTATTCATTTATTATATAAAATTTTTTTAATCACAAAAATCCTCTACACATTTTTTATATGCTTCTACTGGATTATCTGCATTAGTAATTGACCTTCCAACAACAATATAGTCTGAACCTAGTTCTTTTGCTTTTGCTGGTGTTGTAATTCTTGATTGGTCATCTTTTGAATCTGTGCTAAATCTTATTCCTGGAGTTATTGTTAAAAATTCTTTACCACATTTTCTTTTTACTGCTTGAACCTCAAGTGGTGAACATACAACTCCATCTAATCCTGCCTTTTTAGAATTTTCTGCATAATGCATAACTACATCTTCTATGTTTTCTTTTATTAATAGATCTTGTTCCATTACTTCTTGACTTGTAGATGTAAGCTGTGTAACTGCAATCAAAAGTGGTCTTGTTCCATCTTCTTTTGTAAGTCCTCTTAATCCTGCTTCCATCATTTTAATTGTTCCTGATGCATGAACATTTGTCATATCTACATTTAGGTTTGCTAAAGATTTCATTGCTTTTTCTACTGTATTTGGTATATCATGTAATTTTAAATCTAAAAATATCTTATGTCCTCTTTTCTTTATTTCCCTTACTATTTCAGGTCCTTCTGAATAAAATAATTCCATTCCTATTTTTAGATAAAGCTTTTCGTCTTCAAATTTATTTAAAAAGTTTAGAGTTTCTTCTTTATCTTTAAAGTCACATGCAATTATTACTGCTTTTCCCATATAATAAATCCCCCTTTTTTATCCACATCTTAAATATCTTTGTGTATTTTTACATGCTTCATCATAACAAATAACAACTATACTAATGGTAAAAATATATAATTTTTTATAAAAATTTATAACTCACATCAAAAACCAAACATTCTGTTTGAAGCATACGTTTTTTATGTACATATTACACACAAAAATAGCAAATAAGCATATTAATTGTTCTAGCTGTTTTCTTTTGGCTAAAACTATCGTAAAAATACATTTCTAGCAATCCTCACAATACACTTAAAAATAGGTGTAGTTATAAATTTATAGTAAAAACTATTATATTGTCCTTCAACTTTTATTAATTTTCTGTGAATATTAACATTTTTACATCATATTAATATTACATTTAATTAATGTGCCTTACCTATTATGTCACTTAGTTTTTCTATCTTATACTTCTCCATAACCTTTGGTAATTCTTCAATTATTTCTTTACAAGCATAAGGATTAACTAAATTTGCAGCACCTACTTCAACTGCTGTTGCCCCTGCAAGCATCATCTCTATTACATCTTCTGCCTTTTCTATTCCTCCAACTCCAATTATAGGAATATTTACTGCTTCATAAACTTGGTATACCATTCTTAATGCTACTGGGAATATTGCAGGTCCTGAGAATCCTCCCATCTTATTTGCTATAACTGGCTTTCTAGTTTTTAAATTAATTCTCATTCCAAGTAAAGTATTTATTAAAACAATTCCATCTGCCCCACCTTGTTCGCATGCTTTCGCAATTTCTGCTATATTTGTTACATTAGGAGTAAGTTTAACATATAGAGGTTTTGTTGTAACTTTTTTTACAGCTTCTGTAACTTCTCTAGCTGCTTCTGGAGATGTTCCAAATGCCATTCCTCCATGATTTACATTTGGACA
>CAYTEX010000096.1:0-5037 GCA_964437015.1 uncultured Clostridium sp.
TTCAAAAATATTTAATCTATATTATCATAACAATAAATAATTATTTTTTCAAGAGATTTTACGAAAAATTTACAATTTATTCACTTGTATATTTTGACAATTTATATATGCAATTTTTTTTTGAAAAAGTATTGACAAACGACAAAAAATATTATATACTTTTTTATGTTCTGTAAATGCTCCCTTAGCTCAGTTGGTCAGAGCAACCGGCTCATAACCGGTAGGTCCAAGGTTCGAATCCTTGAGGGAGCACCAAAAAAGCCTAGCAAATTGCTAGGCTCTTTTATTTTTATTTAACTTTTTTCACATAGAGTTTAATACTATTCTTCTACATTCACTGTAGCATTACTAGCTCCCCATTTGTTAGCTGGTACTGATAAATTGCTTCCTTTTTCTATATTCACTCTTTCAAGATTAGGGCAACCCGAAAAAGCCTCTTCCCCTATACTTCTTACCCCTGCTCCTATTTTTACATAATTTAAGCTTTCATTATATTGAAAAGCTTTTTCTCCTAAATTAGCATTTTTAATCTCAATCCTTTCTAATGCACAATTTTGAAATGCTATGTACCCTATTGATGTTATACTATCTGGTATATTAACACTTTTCAGTTTACTACATCCTTGAAATGCTGTATCTTCTATTTTGGTTGGTCCCTCTTCAATTTCGACTTTTTCTAAATCTGCATTTGCACAAAATGATGTATCTCCTATTATATCTACTTTTCTTCCTATTTTCAGATTTTTTAATTTGCATTTTACAAATGCTGCATATCCTATTGTTCCAGATGGTATATAAATACTTTTAATTCCCGCATCCTCAAATGCTGTATCACCAATAGAAATAATACTTTCAGGCAATGAAACATTTTGTAATTTAGTACATCCATTAAATGCACTTTTACCAATAGTAGTTACTCCTTCATCTAACTTTACTGTTTCCAAATTTAAAAACTTATTAAAACTTTTTTCTCCTATTGTTCCTGACCCTAATTCAAATGTTTTTAAATTTGTGCATCCTCCAAACATACTTTCATTTATATTTCCAGTTTCAATTATCACAGTTTCTAATTTACTACATCCTCCACAAATAGCATCTCCAATAGAAGTTACTGTATTGGGTATTTTTAAATTTGTTAAACCTGAAGACATAAAAGCTACTGTACCAATAGTTTCAACAGAATTTGGTATTTCTATACTAGAAAGTGAAGTATTACCTCCAAAAGCGCTTGCTCCGATTGATGTTACTTTGTTGCCCAATTTTACATTTCTTAGTTTACTACATCCATAAAATGCACTTGAATTTATATCTCCTGATGGTATACTAATAGTTTCTAAGTCACTACACATACTAAATGATCTAATACTATTTATTGTATCTGGTAGTTTAACCTCTACAAGTTTTGAGATACTACTCATGTTTTCAATACTTGTCACACTTGAATCAACAATTAACTTAACATTTGTTTCATTTCCAAATTTACTTTTAACATCAAAGGTTATTTTATTAAGTATACCATTGTTTACACTAAGCATTTGGTTATTAGGATTAATTAAGTCTTCCCAACTCATTATTAAATTATTAGTACCTGCGTAATATAATCCAGGACCTAATTCTCTTAAAGTTTCATTATATATTTCTGATGCTAAAATCTCGTGTTTTCCTTTTAAAGAAATTAATTTTAATGTAGATAAATCATCTGGAATTTCATCTGGTATACTTTCTTTTGTAAAGTACTTTTCTAATGTTTCTTTAAATTGGCTTTCTGTTATATTTTCTCCTTTATTCTCTGTAATTTGACCTAATATATCTATTTTAGCACTTTCAATAATTTCAGCTCTTTCTGTTCTTTCCTTTGCCTCTCCCGCTCTTGTTAAAATCCCATTATCTCCAGTTAACATCTGAATTGATATTCCAGCTAAAATTAATAGCACAATAATTGTCACAACAAGTGCTATAAGTGTAATTCCGGCTATTTGTCAAATTGGGACCGGGTCTTTTTTTGCACGTGTAAATTGGGACCGGGTACTTTTTTTACATTTTTCTTAAAATCTTTCATTTCTTTAGTTTCCTCCCTTTTTTATCGGTTTATTATTAAATAAATTAATAACATTCTTTTGTTTTGATTTTACAAATAAATACAGTATTTGTCAAATATATATTTTTTAGAGCCAAAAATGATAAAAAACGTAGAACACTGGAATAGCATATGTTTGAAGAACATTATTATGTTATTAATTTATTTAATAATAATTCTTTATAAAATCAAAAAGCCTTGATTCCAATATTATCAAGACTTTTATGTTTTTGGGTTACATTTATTTTATATTTTTATTACATTTTGGTTACATTTTTTAATTTTGCCAAAAATCTCCGGTACCTGTGGCTCACACATATTTATCTACTTTTATAATAAATCGTCCTTTTTTTGTGTTTCCAGAAATTTCTTTAAACTCAAATCTTCCTTTTCCTCGAATTGTAATTATATCTCCAACTTTTACCTGCTTAGAAGATTTTGTTTCTGTTTTAAAGTTTAATAATACCCTTTCTTGTTCTAAATATTCTACTGCTTTATTTCTAGAAGTTCTTGCTAGACTTGAAACTATATTGTCTAGCCTTAGTGAAGCTATAATTTCTGTAAGCTCAATTTTATTAGCTTCAATTTGTTGTAAATTTTCAATTGAATCTATTTCTATATCTGCAGAAGAAAATCTTGTAAGCTCCTTTAAATTTTGTACTAAAAATTTTTGTATTTCGTTTTTTACAACAATTTCCGCGCCTCTCTTTTTAACAGAAATATCTCCAATCTTTTGTCTTTCAATTCCAAGCTTTATTATTGCTCCCAAATATCTTCTGTGGTCGTATTTTTCTTCTAATTCAATTGGCAGTGATATTTTTATTATGCTCATTATTTTAGAATGGTTTTTCCTTGCCATTTCTTCTGTTAACTTTTCTGGGTATAAAATTAATATTTTTCTTTCTGCTTCTCCAGCTCCTCCAAAAAAATAATAATTTTTTATTTTTATTTTTTTCAAGAATTTATCAATTAAGTCTTGTTCCGCCAAGTTTAAAAAGTCCGTACTTTCTATCTTGTTTTTAGTTTTACAAAATTCAATTTTATCTAGTACTTTGGCTAATAGCAATTTATCTTCCTGGTTTTTATAGTCTGCTAAAGCTTCTTGCTTATTCATATAGTTGTTCTCCTTATGTTTTTATCTTTTTGCTGGGATACGTGGAATTATTTTTCCTACAAAATCATTAAAGTTTTGTGATTGTAATATTATCTTTCCTGGTCCTGTTAGCTTTGTTAAAAATAAACCTTCTCCACCTAAGAATATATTTCCAAGACCTTTTACTGTCTCTATTTCATATGATACCTTTGATTCAAATGCTACTACATTTCCTGTATCTACTTTTAATACTTCTCCTGGTGCTAATTCTTTTTGAATTACATCACCATCAATTTCTAAAAATACAGTTCCATTTCCCTGTGCTTTTTGAAGAATAAATCCTTCTCCTCCAAATAGACCTGCTGTGAATTTTTTTGTAAATGCCACACTTGTTTCTACACTTTGTTCAGCACATAAAAATGCTCCTTTTTGCATAATTAATCCACCTGGTAAATTTCTTAAATCAACTGGTACTACAGCTCCTGGTACAGTTGATGCAAATGCTACCATTGCTCCATCTGTTTCTGCTGTATAGTTTGCCATAAATATAGATTCTCCTGAAAACATTCTTCCTAAGCTCTTCATAACTCCACCACGTGCATTTGTGTTCATTTTTATGCCCTCAGTTTGATATGCCATTCCTCCGCTTTGTGTATACATTGACTCTCCTTTGTTTAGTTTTACTTCAACTACTGGTACAGTTTGACCTACTATTTTGTATTCCATAAAATATTCCTCCTTTTATTATTTTTCAATTACATTTTATTACATTTCTTTTTTAAAATCAATACTTTATCGTTTTAAAGTTGCTAAATAATAATTTTATCTCTTTATTTTTACGTTTATTTACATAACCTTTTTAAAAGACAAAAAAACTATCCCAGTAGGGCTAGTTTTTCTATTCTATTCCAGTTAAGTCTGAGCTATCAAAATCAGTTTCTATCAGACCTCCAGTCTACCAAAGCGTAACTCGAAATCCAATACTATGGATCGAATAGCCTGTATGGCTTTTGTTATGGGCTGATGCTGGATATTCCACCCCACTACCAATATAATTGCCACCTCGAATGCTACAAGGATCACTTGGATAAGGAGTTTTTTCAATTGTAAACTCCCATACATTTCCAGCTAAATCACTTATATTCTTAATTCTATTTTTTGTTATATTTGCTCCTGTCGTACATAATACAGCATTTTTATATACTGATTGACTTTTCTTTTCACTTGATACTACAAATTTTTTTTCATCTTGATTATATGCTTTCCACTTTGAACTTAATGTCCAATTTGAGTATTTTATATAATGACTTCCTGGTTCTAAACTAAATACAGAATTTCTATAATTTCCCCAATCTGAACTATCGGAATCTACATCTTTTTCTTTTCCCATAAATTTTAAAACTAAATCCCATTGTACTCCTATTAATAAATTGGTATGATTCCTATTATTATTTTCTGGCAAAAATCCTTGTGCTAATGTTTGTGCTTGTCCAAATCTTACCCAAGTATATGGTTGAACATTTTCTTTTATTACTGCTACATCCTCTTCTGTCGAATATTCTATACTAGTATCAGGTCCTGATCGTACATTTGTTGTTGCATTTTCTGTTCCTTGTATTCCAGTTTCATATCTTCCTATCCAAAATCCACCATTTTGATATATTGATTTTAAAACACCTTTATATTCATTTGTGTAGTCTTTTCCTATCTCACCTACTGGTGGTAAATGATCTGCCAATGAAGATGGATTATTTGAAAGTTCTGAGCTTGAATATATAGCTAAAGCTTTTGCTATTTTTAAAAAATCTATATTATTATTTTCCTCAACTCCTGTATAATCTGGTCCTGTTCCATCATTTGGAACTTC
>CAYTEX010000097.1:0-2200 GCA_964437015.1 uncultured Clostridium sp.
ATTCATAACTATTATAAGACATTATCGGAACGATATCAGCACCTAATTTTTTGAGCTCTTTTATTTTAGGAATTGTTTTACTAAAAGTACAAAAAGAACCAGTAAGTACAAAACCAATTTTTTTACCTTTAACTTCCAATTTAAAGCCAAGCCCTCCTTTCAAAACTACATATTTATATATAATATGTTTTAATTTGACAAAAAGTCCTAAATATCATTTTTATATTATATAAAGCCTAAATATATTATTTTTCAATCACTTGGTGTCGAAATCTTTAAATAAAAATTTTATCATTGACTTTTTTTACTAATATGATAAAATTAAATAAAAAAGATAAAAGGAGGGGTTTTATGGCATATGATATTAAAAATCTTTCATTAGAAGAAAAAATTGGACAAATGTTAATGGTAGGATTTGAAGGAAATAAAATCACTCAAAGAAATATAGACCAAATACAAAAATATAAAGTTGGTGGAATTATATTATATAAGAGAAATTTTGACTCTTATGATGAAATGATTAACCTTATAACACAACTAAAAGAATTAAATAAAGTTAATAAAATCCCTCTTTTTATTGCAGTAGACCAAGAAGGCGGAAGAGTAAATAGGATTCCAAAAGAGATATTAAATGTACCATCTCCTTATCTTTTAGTTGAAAAATTAGGAGAAGATGGAATTAAAAAAGCATCTCTAATTATAGCTGAGATATTAAAAAAGTCAGGGTATAATATGAATTTTGCTCCAAATTTAGATATAAACAGATATGAAAAAAACAAAAAGGTTGTAGGAGATAGAAGCTTTGGCGATAATATTGAAACTATAACAAAAATGGGAATGCTACAAAAAATTATATATGAAGAAAATAATATAATACCTGTAATTAAGCACTTTCCGGGACATGGTGCAACTCAAAAAGACTCACATTATTTTTCTCCTAAAATAGATATAAAATATGAAGATTTATTAAAGTCTGATTTAAAACCATTCGAAGCTATAATTAAAAATGGGACAGACTGCTTACTAGTAGGCCATTTGAGAATTAAAAATAAAAATTCTCATACACCTTGCTCACTTTCAAAAAGTTTTATTTCAGAAGAACTAAGAAAAAGATTTAATTATAATGGAATAATAATTTCTGATGATTTAAAAATGAGAGCAATTCAAAATTTTTACGGCTATGATAGAGCAGCAATAAAAGCAATTCAAGCAGGAAATGATATTATTATGTTTAGATATAACAGTATTATGGAAAAATTCACAATTGAAAGTATAATAAAAAAAGTTAAAAAGAATAAAATAGAGATAGAAAAAATAAATTCTAGTGTAGAAAAAATACTTAATCTCAAAGAGAAATATCATTTAACAGATTCAATGCCAACAGAAAAATTAAAGATTGACGAAATAAATAAAAAAATCAAAGAATTACGAGATGTTATATATGGAGAAAATTAAATGGATAAAATAGCAATAATAAGTGATATTCATGCAAATTTAACAGCTATACAAGCTGTATTAAAAGATATAGAAAATAGAAATATTTCAAAAATATATTGTTTAGGTGATATTGTTTCGAAAGGAGTAAATCCTGACAGTGCAATCGATTTAGTTAGAAAAAATTGTGAAATAGTTTTAAAAGGAAACTGTGATGAAATTTATTCATCAGAAAGGGCTTTTAAAAAGAAATTTTGGACTACTATGAAAATAGGAGAGGATAGAGCAAACTTTCTAAAAGAACTACCTATAATGCATGAATTTTACTTAAGTGGAAATTTAATTAGGTTATTTCATGCATCACCTTATAGTCTAGAACACATATACAATCCGATATATAGTAATGAAAATACAAAATATGTAAATTATGAATTAAAAACACCAAATGAATTATTCAAAAACACTGAATTCATAGGAAGAAGTGAAAAAGATAAAATTCCAGATATTGTTGGATATGCTCATCTTCACACACCGAATTTATTTCAATTTGAAGATAAAACAGTGTTTAATACAGGAAGTGTAAGTTTATCGAATAATCCATCAAAATCAACATATACAATATTAGAAGGGATACTAGACTCTAAAGAAAAAGCATCGATTTCAATTACCCATGTAAATATACATTATGATATTTCAAAAGAAATAAAATATATAGAAAATTCAGACATACCAACAAAGGAAGAACTAATCTTAACTTTAAAAACTA
>CAYTEX010000097.1:2210-5031 GCA_964437015.1 uncultured Clostridium sp.
TAATCATTAATTATGAAGGGAGTAAATATGGTTAAAGATTTAGAAGAAGTACAAAAAATATTAAAAAAATATAATCAAAACCATTTATTGTATTTTTTTGATAAATTGGATGAAAATGAAAAAAATATTTTAATAAGTCAAATTAAACATACTAATTTTAAAAGAATGAATAAATTATATATAGGTTCATTTAAAGATGATTCTATAGATTCTAATAGAATTACACCTTTGCCTTATTTTTGCTCTTCAAAACTATCTGATAAAGAAAAAAACAAATATATTTCAATAGGGGAGAAGATTATAAAAAATGGAAAATTGGCTGTTATTACTTTAGCTGGTGGGCAAGGTACAAGACTTGGTTTTAAAGGACCAAAAGGTTGTTATGAATTAGATTTAGATGTAAAAAAATCTTTATTTGAAGTGATTTTTGATAAATTAAATACTATATACAAAAAATATGGTGTATATTTAAATTGGTATATAATGACTAGTGAAGGTAATAACAAAGAAACAAAAGATTTCTTCGAAAAAAAAGCTTATTTTGGATATCCTAAAGAAAAAATTTATTTTTTTAAACAAGATGTCATAGAAATTCTTGATAAACAGGGAAAAATTTTATTAGATAATTTATATTCAATAAAAAAAGCATCTAACGGAAATGGAGATATTTTTAGAGCTTTTAAAAGGGCAAAATTAGAGAAAACATTAAATAATATAGAATGGATATCTATATCTGGAATAGACAATATTATATTGGAAATAATTGATCCATTATTTATTGGACTTACAATATCAAATAATTCAAGTGTTTCAGCAAAATCTATAAGAAAAAGTGACTTAGATTCAAAAGATTATGTTTTTGTAAAAGTAGATAATAGAGTGGATATTATTTCTCCTAAAAATTTAGGAGATGAGCAAAAATATTCGAAAAACAAGGATGGGTTATATAATTATAACCAAATGAATATATTATCTCATTTATTTAGTAAAAAGGCATTTTTACAGTCAGCTAGACTTACTCTACCATATCACAGAGCATTTAAAAAGAATGACTTTATAGATGAAAGTGGTATGAAAGTAGTAGTTAAAGAACCTAATTCTTTTAAGTTTGAAAAATTTATTTTTGATGTATTTAAATATTTTAATAATTTTACTTTATTAGAAGTAGAAGAAAATGAGGAGTTTGCTCCGATAAAAGCATTTACAGGTTCTCATACTCCAGAAACAGCACTTGACTTATATTGTAAAAAGTACAATATAAATAGAAAGGAAGAAGAATAGTGGAAGAAAAATATACTTGGGATCTAACAGATATATTTAAAACAAATGAAGATTTCGAAAATGAAATAAAGAACTTAAACGATAAATTAGTAGAAATTAAAGGATATCAGGGAATTTTAAAAGACTCGGCAGAAAATATATATGAATGTTATAATTTATATGAAAAAGCGCTAGAATACTATAGAAAAATATATGCATATGGTATGCTTAAATTTCATTTAGATATGGCTGATACAGATAATATAAAACTTTTTAAAAGATGTGAGGGTCTAGGTACAGAGTTTAGTAAGGCAACTTCATATATAACTCCAGAAATAACACAAATATCAACAGATATATTGCTTAAATACATAGAAGAAAATAATAAATTAAAAAGATATGAAAGAGAATTAAGAGAAATAATAGAAGAAAAAGAACATATTTTAAGCAAACAAGAGGAAAATTTACTTGCATCTTTATCAGAAGTATTTAGTTCGTCAGAAAATACTTTTGATATTTTAACAAATACAGAATTTCATTTTGGAAAAGTTATTAAAGAAGATGGAACAGAAGAGGAAATGACAGATAGTAATTATACTGTTTTTCTAAAAGATAAAAATGAAAATATCAGAAAACAAGCATTTAATTTGATGTATTCTAAATATAAAGAATTTATAAATACAATTACAGAGCTATATCTTGCAAGAGTTAAAGAAGACACAACAATTTCTTCAATTAGAAAATATAAGTCTTCATTAGAAAGAGCAGTTAAAGATGATGAAGCAACAATAAAAGTATTTGAAAGTCTTATAGGTGCTATTCATCAAGAAATAAGTGTAAATCATAAATTTATGAAATTGAAACATAAGCTTTTAAAAAAAGATGAGATGCATTTATATGATATATATGTTAATCCAATAGAGACAGAAGATGATAACATAACTTTTGAAGAGGCCAAAGATGAAGTTATAGCTACTCTTGAAGTTATGGGAGAAAATTATTTAAATACTATAAAAAATGCATTTAATAACAGATGGATAGATGTTTATCCTAAAAAAAACAAACGTGGTGGTGCATATATGATGAGTGTATATGGAGTCCATCCTTATGTTTTAGATAACTTTGTTGGAAAGAAAAGAGATATAAGCACAATAATACATGAACTTGGTCATGCAATGCACACCTATTATTCTAATGGAGCACAAAATGTAATAGATTCAGATTATACCACTTTAGTTGCTGAAATTGCATCAACAACAAATGAAATTTTACTTAGTTTATATCAAATTGAAAAAGAAAAAGATAATACAAAAAAAGAACAAATAATTTATGAACTTTTAGAAATGATTAGAGCAACTTTATTTAGACAAGCTATGTTTGTTGAGTTTGAAAAAGAGGTTCATAATAAAATTGCAAATGGAGAAGTATTGTCATCTGACGATTTATCAAATATGTATTATGAATTAAATAAATTTTATTTTGGAACTGATTGCATTATAGATGATGAAATAAAATATGAATGGGCAAGAATACCGCATTTTTACAGTCCATTTTATGTTTA
>CAYTEX010000098.1:0-5029 GCA_964437015.1 uncultured Clostridium sp.
AAAAAATAATTGAAAAATTTTTTATTTTTCTATTGACATATTACCTACTGTCTTTACAATCAATATCCTAAATCCTTAATAAAATTTCTTAGTACTTTTATTATTTCATCAAATTCTATATTTTCAGCATATTTATTTTTATTTGAATATTTATTCCAAGTATTTTTTAATGTTTCATATTCTAACATTTCATCAAATATTTGATTATAATCTTTTAAATAATCTAATGCATTTCTATTTGTTAGAGTATTATTAAATGCTTTTTTAAAGTCAGAAATATTTATATCATTTTTAAATTTAGTTAAAAATATGTATATATCATAAAAATCTTTCATTCTTCCATTATATAATGTTCTTCTTAATACAGTTTCAATTTTTTCCGATAATATGGTTTCAATATTATAAGAATCAATATGTATAGTTTTATCTTCAAATAGCGAATAATAATCGAATTTTAATTGACGAGGAATAATCTCATCTCCAGTAGAAATGTCAATTTCTAAAGGAACAGTCAAATTTTCTAATTTACCAGTAATATGATATTTATTTCCACCATATTCATCATCTTGTCTAATATCTGTAATGTTTACAACTTCAAATTTTATATCGTCCTCTAGTTTTATAGACAATATTTCATTAAGGACCTCTACCATTTTTTCTTTAGACACATCAATTCCTTTTATTGAAATATCTATATCTCGTGTATTTCTACTTTCAATTCCAAACATAGCAGAAAGTAGTAAACCACCTTTAAGAATAAAGTTTTCACTATAGTTTGAAACAGAAATTCTTTCCAATATTCTTTCAAACATAAATCTTCTGTATATATCTAAATGTTGTAATCCCGTTTTTTTCTCTAATTCTTTTGCTTTAATATTTAATTCTTTATAAGTTATCACTATATTAGTACCTCCATAATATTTTGCAATTTTTCATATACATTTAGCTCTTTAGCATATTTTTCTAATGTAATTAAGTTTCTATGCCTTTGTCTAAAATAATTATTTATGATTTTATTATAAACCTCTAAATCAACTGAATCTGGATTCTTTAATATATCGCAAATACAGCGTTCAGCATTATATATTTTTATAGGATTTCCATAAGGACTTTGAATTTCAGTTATGCCTATATTATATTTATCTTTTGCTACATAGTGAATATTTAAGTCATCATTAATATGCTTCCCAGTTATTGTTGTTACATCTAATTTGTATGGAGATCGATCACTAAACTCTAAAAGGTAGCAGGCTGTATTATAAGAAAAAACAATATTTGAAATTCTTTTTTGCAAAATATAATATTCATCTTCTATAAGGTTATTATCAATATATAACCCATAAGAAACTTTACGAATTATTTCTTTTTCAACAAAATTAGGTATTAAAACTCTAGAAATACCTATTTGTTCAAATTCCTTTGAAGAAATATAACCATTATGTTCTTTTAAGAATTTTTTTAATTTCTCTTCCATGATATTCTCCTTTTACACTTTTGCTTACATTTTAACATATTTACGCACAAATGTAAATATGCCCTTATAAATTCTTTTATTATTTTTTCAAAAAATTTGATATTTATTAAAAAAATAGATTTTTAAATTTTATTTGTACGAAATTTTATGCATTTGCAAAGAAATTCGTACAAATAATTAATAGTTTTGCTATTTTTCTTACGAATTTTTTTGCCTTTTCAACTTTTTTCGTAAATATAAATTCGTTAATATAATTTAAAAAATTAACCTAATTAGCTCCATTGTTATAAATTTATGGAGTCAATTAGGTTAATAGTATTATTTATAATTTCATTTCTGTATTGTCCATAATTAATATTCCTTCGTAATTCCCAATGCTTTTGACATAGATCCAGTCAATTTGAACAAAAAATGCTTCATTATTTCGTTCTATCAATTTTGATCTACTCAAAATTTAGAATTAATGAAGCTCTTTTTTCTTTTTATAAATTATATTGATTATCTATATAAATTGTAATTTATTGTTTATCTAATTTTAATAATTTTCTCACAAATTTCAGTTGTACTATTCCATATCCTATACAACCACCTATTGTATTTAATATAATATCATCAATATCTGTTGAACCACTTAATGTAATAAATTGAATTATCTCTACTAAAAATGTTATAAATATTATAAACAATAAAAATTTCCAAAATATATTGATTTTTTTCTCAAACAATACTGGTATAGCCATTCCCATTGGTAAAAACAAAATCAAATTAACTAATAAATTCATAACAACTGTATTCGTATTTATTGTGTGTTCTACTAATCTTTGAAAATACTCAAATATAGTTTTAAATGGTACTATGTTACACATCTCTATATGCTCTTTTGAAAAAACACTTATAATACCAAAAGTATTCAATCCTGTCCTATGTAAATTAGTCAAAAATAGAACATATACTAATGCTAAACAATATAATCCAAATAATATCATTATACATTTCTTTATACTTTCTTTCTTCATATAATTCTACCTCCAAATTACTATTAATCTCACTCATTTATTGTAATTTATTGCTTCTTTCTTGTTAAGCAAATGCCAACTACTGAACCTATAAAAACTAATGGTGCTATTCTTACAAATAACCATACAAAACTATGAACTCCAACTCCTAATACTGCTAATTCTGGATCATTGTAATTCCATTCCATATAAGAATTTCCTAATGTTGCTAGACTAATGAAAACAAGTATTAAAATTATACATATAGATATAAATAGCCAATGCCAAATTTTTCTTTTAGTTTCTTTTTTCTGTGCTAGTTGTAAATTTATTATTTCTAGCTTTTCAGCTATTTCTTGTAGAGAATCTTCCTTTTGCTCTGTAACATTTTCTCCAAGTAATGTGCTAACTGGTGTATCTAAAGCATCAGATAATGAAACTAATAATTCAGAATCAGGAACAGATAAACCTTGTTCCCATTTTGAAATTGTTTGTCTAACTACATTTAATTTTATAGCCAATTCCTCTTGTGAAAGTCCTTTTGATTTTCTAATAGTCTTAATATTATCTTTTAACATAATAGTTACCTCCTTTACAAAGGATTATATGCTAAACCTTTCGTTGCTACAAGCAACGCATATTAACATTTGCCATAAATAGCCTATTTGCAACGATAAATTACTATCTATCTTTCTTCTAATATTATACCTTTTGACTTTTCCACATTATTTTCAGAACTCAAAGTAGTTGTATTTCTATTATTAACTACAACTTCATTTAACTTAGTTTCTTTTTCTGCAATTAGCTCATTCATTATGCTAATATAACGATCTGGATTATTTATACTTAATTCTCCATGAAAATAATTAGGTATTACTTCAATACTACTTGTTCCTATTTTTTCGTTAATTTTATCAGCTGATTTTTTCATTATTGGTCTTTCTTTTTCTCCAACAATAACTAATACTCTTGCTTTTGTATCTTGTAAAGTATCTTTTATTTCATATTTTGAATTTGCTTCCATAAAAGCAATCATATTTTCTTTTGTAATTTTGCAGGTATCTATATAATAATCATCAAATAATTCTTTTTTTATTCCTAAAGAATTAAATTGCATTTTTGAAAACCATTTCTTTGATATTAGTCCATAACTCATTGAAAATGCAGGTTTAATCATTTTTTGTGTAACTTTCATAGGCATTGCTAATGCACTTTCTATAATTGCAAAATCACAAATATCATTTTTTTTTGCTAATATTTCTAAAAGGATTTGTCCTCCTAATGATAAACCTCCTATTAAATGAATATGTCCATTAAAATTATTAGCTATATATTCTATGATTTCCTGAGCATTATCTTCAATACTTGTAAAATCTCTATCGCTTTCCGAATGTCCATCTAATATAGGAATAATTACATGAAAATCATTTTGTAGTTTTTCTGCTTCATCTCTATAATTCCACCAAGAAAGCCCTCCTCCATGTAATAGCATTATAGTATTATTTTTAATATCTCCGTATTCCTTAAAATTCATATTTTTTCCTTCTTTCAAAGCTTCTTTCAAATAGTCTTTTAGATAGCCTAGATATTACTATTTCTCTCACACATATTATATCATAGAATACTAAATAAAATCACATTTTGTTCAAAATTTGTGGATAACTTTCTTAATCTTCTGAGAAGTTTCTTCGTTTTTTGGTATTATTTGTAAATCTTTTAGATTTTATTAAATTGTATAACCCATTATTTGCAATATTTATAAGATTTTTTTAAAAAAGAGTTCGAAAAATTTTAAAACTATTGATTTTTATCGTTTTTTTTAGCTAGTAAGTAGAAGGGTATTTTATAGAAATTAAAAAAATTTATAAAAAATGTCCAAAATTTTCTTTGTCATGACGGTTCTATATATAGAAGAGTATAAATCTTTTTTAAATATTTGTACCAATTTTTAATTTACTATTACCAAATTGGGGTAAAAGTGAGGAAACAAGTGAAGAATATAAAAAAATTTTACAAATTATAATTTTACTAGCAACAAATGCCCCCTAGATTACTTTATAAAGTGAAAGGATATAAAAAAATTAAAAAAAATTTTACAAAATACCCTGACAAAATGCAAAAAAATTACTTATTAATTGAAAGGATAATTTATAAAAATTTAAAAAATTCATAAAAAATGGTCAAAAATTTCTTCGTCGATACGGCTATATATATAGAAGCATAGAAAAATTTTTAAAAAAGTCAAAATTTAGTATGAGAAGTGGGATTATATATAGAAGGGTATAAAATTTTTAAAAATAATTGTCCCCTTTTTGGGTTAAAAAAAAGTCTTTATATATAGAAGGGTATAAAATTTCTAAAAATTACATGTACCAATTTTTGATTCTGAAGTGTTATTTACATTAGAAGAATATTTTAAAGAATTTTAAAATTAAATGTCCACTTTTTCAATTCTGAAGTGTTCTTTATAGTAGAAGGATAAAAATTTCAAGAATTCAAAAAGCAATATTCTTCTATATTCAGAACTACAGAAGAAAAAATATAAAAATAATTTCCAAAA
>CAYTEX010000099.1:0-4989 GCA_964437015.1 uncultured Clostridium sp.
TATGCTTTTGCTAGCTTATTAATATTAATTACTCCACTATTTTCTCTTTTGTTTTCTTCTATAATTTGTCTTACATTCGTATCACTTGGCTCTATACCTTTTTTCTTTAACTCATTTCTAATTAATTTATATATATTCGATTCTTCCTCAGAAAACACACATCCACAATATTTTTGCATATAAAGATTTAATTCATTTTTTGCTTTTTCATGTCCTTCCCAAAAACCAACTCTAAAGTCTCTATATAAAAAATCTAACCCATATTCTTTTGAATACTTTTCGCATAAAAATTTTATATAATCATGTTTCTGATAAATACTATAAAGTAGAGTTGTTGTAACCGTATCAAAGTTATTTTGTTTTGCATATTCAAATGTCTTTTTTAACCTTATAGGATAACAATAATTAATGCATCTTCCCTGCAAATCATTTACTACATTTTTACAAAACTCATCTAAGCCATATTCATCTTCGAATATGGCTTTTATGTTTATTTTTTCAGCGTATTCCTTTAAACAATCTCTCCTTGCTTCATACTCTTTATATGGATGAATGTTAGGATTATACCAATATAAAGTTGGCTCTATATTCTCTTTTCTTAATTCATCAATACAATAAACACTGCAAGGAGCACAACATGTATGCATAAGTAATTTCATTTTTTCTCCTTTATTATATTTTAGTTTGATAATCATAACCCAAATGTTGGTATGCTGGTGGTAAAACTTGTCTTCCTCTTGGAGTTCTTGCAATAAAACCAATTTGAAGCAAATATGGCTCATATACATCTTCTATTGTGTCTATTTCTTCACCTAAAGATGATGCCAAAGCTTCTATTCCAACAGGTCTTCCACTATATTGAACTATCATCATATTTAACATTTTTCTATCAGTTTCATCTAATCCAATTTCATCTATTTCTAACTGGTTTAATGCATGTTTGGTTATTTTTAAATCTATTTTTCCATCACCCAAAACAAGTGCAAAATCTCTAACTCTCTTTAATAGCCTATTTGCAATTCTTGGTGTTCCTCTTGACCTTCTTGCAATTTCTTTACAAGATAAATCATCTATTTCTGTTTTAAGTATTTTACTAGATCTTCTTACAATTGTACTTAAATCATCTACAGAGTATAATTTAAGCTTTTGTACAATACCAAATCTATCTCTTAAAGGTGTAGTTAATGCTCCTGCTTTTGTGGTTGCTCCAATTAAGGTAAATTTAGGCAAATCTAGTCTTATAGACTTGGCTTCTGGTCCCTTACCTATAGTAATATCTAATACATAGTCTTCTAATGCTGGATATAAAATCTCTTCTACTGTTTTAGAAAGTCTGTGTATTTCATCTATAAAAAGCACATCAAATTCTTCTAAATTTGTAAGTAATCCTGCTAAATCTCCTGGTTTCTCAATTGCAGGTCCTGATGTAATTTTTATTTTTGAATGCATTTCATTTGCAATTATTCCTGAAATTGTTGTTTTTCCTAAGCCTGGAGGTCCATAAAATAAACAATGATCTAATGGCTCTTTTCTTTTTTTAGCTGCTTCTATATATATTTTCATGCTTTCTTTAACTTTGGTTTGACCTATATATTCTTTTAAGGTTTTTGGCCTAAGTGATGTTTCTAGATTTTCTTCTTGCTCATCTGTAAGTTCAGGTCTTACAATATTCTCATTTTCCATGTGTGATTCCTTTCATTCTTCAATCTTAACATTTATCAATAAAATCTTCTATAATACTTAACATTTTGCTATTATCTCCACTATATTTGGTCGGCATAAATTCATTTATCTGCTTTATTGCTTCTGATAAATCTTCCATATTTTGAACTCCCAATATATAACCTTTTTCATTAAAAATTTCAACTATTTGTCTTTGATGATTATTTACATGTTCACTAAATTCACTTAATCTTGGAACAGCAATTACTTTTTTGTTCTTCTTTAAAGCCATTATAATAGATCCTACTCCACCATGAGTTATAATAAATTCAGCTTCATCAACTAAATTATCTATTACTTCTTTTGGTTTTAAGTCGAAAATATTCATTTTGTCTGAACTGAACTTTGTAAATCCCGCCTGAACAACTACTCTTTGATTTATAATACCATTATCTATGCATTTTTCTATTTCTTGTAAAAGTCTTTTAAACTGATTATTTTGAGTTCCTAAAAGCACAAGTATCATAAAAAGTCCCTCCTGTTTTCATCTCTTTAAACACAAATATTTCTTCTACGAAATAATTTAAAATTTCAACAACATAAAACGAAGTTTTTTTTTGCTTAGCTAAAAATTTGTCCTCCATAAACTGCATTAGGATATACTTTCAACATTTCCTCCCATTGAACTATAAATAAATCTGCTATTGGATAAATTAATCTTCCGGGTCGCTGTCTTTTTATTTATATTAGCAAATGTTTCAATATAAATTATTTTACTGCCAAATATTTTTCCTAAATAGCACATTGGACCTGCTGTATGGGTTCCTGTTGTCACTATAACTTTAGGTCTAATTTTAAAATATAAAAATAATGTCTTAATTATTAAAAGTAAATATACAAATATATACGGCAAATATGAAACTTTCCCTTCATATTTTTCTTCTAGATATTCATTTGTTTTATCTTTTTCTGTAATTAAGTAATAATCATATTTTTCGAATAGAGGGCTTAGTTGTAATAATTCATTTAAATGTCCTCCAGTGCTAGATATAAATAATACTTTTTTCATATTCCATTTCCTTTCATTGTATATATTATATCTTCTAATATTTAATCTGCTCTTCCTAAAATTATAATTCTATTTTCATCATTTGCATCTGTACAACAAGAAAGTGCTATCACAGGACTTGTTTCGTCAGGATTTAAAAAAGACATATCTCCATCTGTTGTTGTAAATTTTGAATATACATTATACTTAAGCTCTACCCCCTCATAATCTTTGAAATAAAATTCATCTCCAACTTCAATTTTTTTATTATTTGAAAATAATTTTCCATTTCTTTTATTATGTCCAACTATTAAAGTTGCACCAGGTTTATTTAGTCCTCCTGTTGTATATAAAAAACATGGCATTTTTTCCATTTGAGATACTGATGAATTACTATAAATAGCAGTTGTTAGTCCTGTCTTTGGAATATACAATGTTCCAATTTCTGAATTCATATTATATATATTTTGAGTTAACGTTGCCGCATCTAGTGGTTGTGTATTTTTACTTTCTTCTTTATTTTTGCTATTTTCTTCATCTGTTTTAGGATTTTCACTTGTTTTTATATTATTACCTAATTCTACTACCATTGGCTCATCAGTTTTATCTATAATAGTATCGCTAATTGTATTATTTATTTCTACATCATTTTTCTTATTATTTGCCTTTATGTTCAAATATACTATAATTGATATAATAACAATAATTACAATAAAGAATAACAGTATAACTTTTATTTTATTTTTCATATTTATCACCCAGTTTATTATATAGTAAATTTAATAATATTTCAATCTTTTTGAGTAATTTTCAAACATGTATAAATTATTGGGTCAGGCACTTTTAAATTTCCAAAGCATATAATAGTTTTAGAGAAAATTGGAGGTGTTTTAATGCTTTCTAGTTGTTTTATTATGGGATTTTTGCAATTTCTGAAATCTGCTATAATCGTAGTTCGGATATATTACAGGAACCTGCTTATTTCCAGAGCCATTGACTCCAGAAGAAGAAAAAATTGCCATAGAAAATTTATCTAAAGGAGATGATGAAGCTCGTAATCTGCTTATAGAAAAAAACTTAAGATTAGTAGTTCATGTTTGTAAGAAATATGCAAATACAAATATAGATCAAGATGATTTACTTTCAATAGGCACAATAGGCTTAATTAAGGGCATAAATAGTTTCAATGCAAAAAAAGGGTCAAAACTTTCTACATATGTATCCAGATGTATAGATAATGAAGTTTTAATGTATCTTCGTTCTACCAAAAAACTAAATGCTGAAATTTATTTAAATGAACCAATTGGTAAAGATAAAGACGATAATGTTATAACATTAGAAGAAGTTTTAGAAAGTGATAATAAAAGTATAGAAGAAATAGTTGATACTAAAATGAGAATAAAAAAAGTATATAAAAAAATTAAAACCATTTTAAAAGATAGAGAAAAAACAATTATTGAACTACGATTTGGATTAAAAGGTGATAAACCAAAAACTCAAAAGGAAATAGCAAAACTAATGGGTATTTCTCGTTCTTATGTCTCTAGAATTGAAACAAAAGCACTCAAAAAATTAGCAAATGAAATTGAAGAATAACTAAAAAAATAGCTAAGCTTTACGCCTAGCTATTTTCATATATAATTTTTGGAATTATTATGTTAAGCTTTAATTATTTACCCATCGATACATTTTTATATCTTTGTATTTTTCAAGTACAGCATTGTATTTTTCATATTCTTCTTCCCATAATGCATTAGGAACTTTTTCAAAAGCTTTAAAAACTTCCTCAGCTTCCTTTAAGTATATTATTTGTTCTTGTAATGTTAATTTTTGATATTCTTTTGTAAATGCATATAATTTATCTAGCATTTGGTTGGCTTCTACAAAACTCCAAAAGTCTTTAACATTCATACCAAATAGTTTTATTTGTATTACAGCGTATCCAATTAACGCAAAAATTACTAAAACCAACAGATAAATTAAAATAGCAATTCCTTTCATTATTATCACCTCATGCTATACTTTTGTACATTCTAATTATAGCATATTTATGTATAAAATGCAATATTTTGGTAATTTTTCTGTTATATTTTTACAGGTTATACAAAAAAGTAACAGTTTATATCAACTGCTACTTATTTTGGCGCCTTGTGCAGGGCTCGAACCTGCGACCTATCGGTTAACAGCCGAGCGCTCTACCAACTGAGCTAACAAGGCAAAATATAAAATCTAGCGACAACCTATCTTCCCAGCAGGGTAACCCGCAAGTATTTTTGGCA
>CAYTEX010000100.1:0-4835 GCA_964437015.1 uncultured Clostridium sp.
CTCAAAGTATATTAATTTCAAAAAAGTGTGACATATGATTGACTAACCTACATAATTTTTTTTATTAAAATCAAAAAAACTATTGTATTTTTTTGGAAAAAATATATAATAATATATGTAAGAAAAGGGATGATATTTTTGGAAGAAATTATAAAAAAACTAATTGAATTTGATGAAGATGCTAAAAATAAAATAAATAGCGTGAAACAAAAAGAAGAGAATATTGAAGAAGAAATTAATTCTAAATTAAAATCTGAAAAAGAAAAGATAGACAATCAGTATGTTTTTAAAAGAAAAAGCTTAAAAGAAAAATATGATAAAATATACCAAGAAAACTGTGAAAGAATCAATAGTGAAAAAGAAAAACAAATTAATTCTTTAAGGCAAAAATACCAAGAAGAAGGTAGTAGCATAGTAGATAAAATTGTAAATAATATAATTAATATCTAAACGGAGGAAAGAGATTGAAAATATCTTTAATAAAATACCCAAATATAAATGCAAAGCTAAAAGCAATGTATGCAAATAGATTAACAAAAGAAAACATAGAAGATATGATAAAACAAAATAATATAAAAAATGTTGTGTTATTGTTAAAAAGCAAAAGTGATATATTTAAAAACTCTGAAGAAAATATTGACAGACTAGAAATTGAAAAATTATTAGATGAGAGTTTAATAAACGATATTCTAAAAATAAAAAAGTTATTAAATAAAGAAGACAATAAGTTATTTGACTTGTTTCTTCGACAATATGAAATAAAATGTGTAAAAAGTATATTAAGAAAATTATATTCAGAAGATAAAACAAATGATATAATTGTTGAGAATGTTAAAATGTGGACCAATAGTCTATTTAATGAAATAAAAGGAATAGAAACAATAGAAAATTTTGACGACTTTTTTAAAGCAATTGAAAGAATGGAACACTATAATTTTATAAAAAAATATCAGAAACAAGAAAATATTAACATATTTGAAATAGAGAATGAAATAGATAAGTTATATTTTGAAGAACTTTATGATAGTGTAAAGTTTAACAAAAATTTGAAAAATATAGTTGGATCTGAAATTGATTTATTAAATATAGAATGGATTATTAGAATTAAGAAATTTTACAATTTTGATACGCAAAGATTGCTAAATATGTTAATAAATAGATATTATAAGATAAAGCCTAATATACTAAAAGATATAATAGAAAAAAATTCTTTTGATGATATAAATTCAATTTTAAATAAAACGTGTTATAAAAATGTATTTAGCTCAGAAAATGATTTTGAAGAGAACACAGATACATTTTTATATAAAATTAATTACAAAACTTTTAAAGAAGATAATATTTCTATAGCATATATATTTGCATATATTAATTTAGTTGATTATGAAAATAATGATATAATAAATGTTGTTGAGGGAATTAGATATAATTTAGATAAAGCTGAAATAATAAAGAGACTTGCAAGATAGATTACAATCAAACGAAAACAGAAAGGAACGTGAGAAAAAATGGCAATTGAAAAAATGAAATTGCTCGGAATAAAAGGAGATAGCAAAATATTAGATGAATTTGTAGCAAATGTTTTATTCCAAAGTGATGTGCAAATAGAAGATGCCAAAAAAATATATAACAAGGGATGGAAGCTAGAATATTTTGAATATAACTATAAAATAAAAGAAACATTAAAAAGATGTGAAAATTTGCTAAATAAAATAGGAATTGAATATACAAAAGAATATAGCATGAGTTTATTAGAAAACAAAATTGAAAATATATCAAATAAACTTGATAAAATTGAGCCAGCTTATGAGGAATGTTTAAAAATAATAGAAAAAAATGAAAAGGAAAATATTGAATATAAAAAAATTTATAAAGAAATTTCAAAGTTACAAGAAATAGATATTGATATAAAAAGATTATATGACTTAGAATATGTTAAATTTAGGTATGGAAGTATTCCAAAAAAGAATCTGGAAGATATAAAAAAACAAATAGATAATATTAATGCAATAATGTTTGAGATAAGAGAAGAAAAAGATATTGTATGGATAATGTATTTTACAACAGAACAATATGTAGGTAATATAGATGGATTATTTAATATTCAAAAATTTGAAAGAAAATTATTACCAAATGATTTGGTAAAAACGCCAAGAGAATATCTTAAAGTACTAAGAGACAATATTAGCCAACGAGATTTTAGTACAAATGAAGTAAATCAGAGAATTGAAAAAATTAAAAGAACAGCTGAAACAGAAATCTTAGGATATTATAGAGAACTTCAAACTTATGATAAAATAAATACTATAAAGAAATATATTATTCATGACCAAAACGATATATTTTATATAGTTGTATGGGTTCCAGAAAATGAATTAAAGCAATTTGAAAATAAGATTAAGCAAGTAAATGGAATAGACTATGTTATAAAAGATGACGAAAATCCACCAACTAAACTTACAAATATCAAATTTATTAAACCGTTTGAGTATTTAGTTAAAATGTATGGTATGCCTAAAAAAGGAGAACTTGATCCTACATGGTTTGTGGCACTTACCACATTTATAATGTTTGGATTTATGTTTGGAGATGTAGGACATGGAATGGTGTTTTTATTAATCCGGAATAATTATGCTATTAAGAAAACAAAAAGTATATGGAGCAATACTTTCTGCTGGGGGAATTTCATCTATAATATTTGGAATATTATATGGCAGTGTTTTTGGAAAAGAAGATATTATAAAGCCAATTTTAATCAGCCCAATGAATAGCATAAATACAATGTTATTATATGGAATAATTGTTGGAACAATTTTTATATTGCTAGCTATGATTTTAAATATAGTAAATGGAATAAAAAATAGAGATTTTAAAAGAATATTTTTAGATCAAAATGGTCTTATAGGAATTGCATTATATACATTTGTTTTAATATGTGTTGGATTTTACTATTTAAAAGGAAAAATGATAGTATCATTAAATATAACAGTTATAGTGTGCCTAGTTTTAGTGCTAATTATATTATTTAATGATAAAATAATGAGAATTATACAAAATAGGAAAAGCAAAGAATCAACACCTTTCGTTGAAAAGGTTTTTGAGATAATAGAAATGTTACTTTCATTTTTAAGTAATACAATTTCATTTTTAAGACTAGCAGCTTTTGCAATAAATCACGCAGGGCTTTGTATGGCAGTATATTTGTTGGCTAACATGTCGAGTGGAGCTGGAAATTTCTTAATAGCATTTATTGGAAATGTTGTTGTAATAGTTCTTGAAGGACTAATTGTTGGAATTCAAACTTTAAGGCTTGAATATTACGAATTATTTAGTAGATTTTACGATGGAAGCGGAGAAGAATATAAGTCACTAAAAAATCAGCTGTCAATGGGGACGGACCTTTTTGACAACTAGAGAGTGAAAATTGGAAGTAGGATGTGAGAAGCATACATCCTTCCTCCAACTGCAAAAGTTTTTTATTTATTATGGAAAATATGAAATTTTAGGGAGGAATTAAAAAATGTCAAAAAAGGCAATTATATTAGTAATATTAATTTTTATAGGAACAGTATTAATAACAACAGGAGTATATGCTGCAAATGAAGTTACTTCAAATTCTAATACAAGTAGCACACAACAAACACAAACTTCAAACGGAGTAGGACTAATTGCAGCAGCTTTAGCAATTGGATTATCAGCTATTGGTTCAGGAATTGCAGTTGCAGTTGTTGCATCAAGTGCTGTAGGTGCAATAAGTGAAAATCCAAGTTTACTTGGAAAAACAGTTATATTTGCAGGACTTGCAGAGGGTATCGCAATTTATGGGCTTATTATAGCTATTATGATAATTAGCAAAGTGTAAGGAAAGTAAAAAAATGAAAATATTTTGTATTACCGATGACCAGGAATTAGAAGTAGGATTAAAACTTGCTGGGTGTGATGCTATAACGTTAAAAGAAACTGGTGAAATTGAAAAAAAGATTGATGAGTTAATAAAAAATGCTAATATAGGGGTATTAGTATTCAATCAAGGAGTATACAATAAACTAAAAGATAAGATTGACAAAATAAGAGTGAAAAATAAACTACCACTTATAGCAATTATTTAGACTAATAAAAGAAGTAAGAAGTAGGAAGTTGGAAGTCTGACTTCATATATTATGAATTAATATAATTATTATATAAAGGTTTATAGGTAAATCCTTTTTAAAAACCTAAATATATTATACAAGGAACAAAATGAATATAGAAGAAAAATTAATAGATTTTAAAAAAAGTGTTGAAGAATTGTCAAATAGAGACTATTTAGAGATAAATAAAAAAGTTGAAGATGAAATAAATGATTCAATATATCAAGAAATTGATAAATATACCAAAAAGAAAGAATTAAACTATAATAAGAATATACAAAATATGGAAAAAGAGTGTAATAAAAAAATTTATAATTATGAAATTGACTGCAAAAAAAAGATTATTGAAGAAGAAAAAAAGATAAAAAAACAAATCAAAGAAAATTGTATAGTTAAATTAAAAGAGTTTTCCAATCAAGAAAGCTATAAAGAATATTTAAAAGACAATATAAAAAATGCTTTTTACAAAATAGATGATAGAAATTCTATAGATATTTATTTAACTCAAAAAGATATTGATAAATATGGAGATGAAATAAGAACAATGTATCCATCAAGAATAGTTGAAATGCCAGATGATTACATTGGTGGATGTATAATAGGTAACGAGCAACAAGGAATTTTTATTGATAATACATTGATGAATTTATTGAATGAGATAATGTCTTAGTAATGAAAAAATAGGTAAGAAGTATCCCACTTCAA